>WRFX01000064.1 GCA_009787445.1 Chitinivibrionia bacterium
TACTGGTTTTCTCCGCAAGTAATTAAAAATCTTGCAATCGTCAAATTTTTCATTGATAAGATTGATAATGAAAATATGCGAAATTTCTTTTTAATCCCGTTTTCCGAAACTGTCCGCGAATGTTCTTACACGCGAAACAACGAATTCAAATTATTCAGAATTAAGGAAAACGACGCATTACTATTTAATCCTGATGTCTTTGGCGTTTATTTCAAAAAATTAAATTACATAATAAATATATATAATGATATTTACCTGCCTAAATTAGAAAAAAACGTTTCAATAAAATTGCAAAATTCTTCACTAAATTCACCAAAGGATTATTTTGACGTCGTTCTTACAAGCCCCCCGTATGGAGACAGTAAAACGACCGTCGCTTACGGACAGTTTTCGACGTTATCTAACGAATGGCTCGGTATCGATTACGCTCGAAAAATTGACGGTATGCTTATGGGCGGAACGAAAACAAAGCAAAATATAAACTGCGGATTTATTGCCGATTATATTGCGGAAATAAATAAAATCGACAGTAAACGGGCTTTGGATGTTTCAGCGTTTTACAATGATTTGGATATTTCAATAAAACAAGTCGCTATGCGAATTAAAAAAGGCGGAAAATCCATTTTCGTATGCGGAAACAGGACGGTAAAAAATGTACAACTGCCGACGGACAAATTTATTGCGGAAAAATTTGAAGAAGCAGGTTTCAAACACTTGATTACATACGAAAGGGCTTTGAGTAATAAATCAATGCCAAGCAAAAATTCGCCGACAAATATTTCAGGTAAAACGGCAAACACTATGCTTTTTGAATATATTATAGTGTGCGATAAAAAATAATATTTTTTTGTTGCCGTTTTCTCAACGATGTAAATATAATTTTTTCCACAAATTTCACAAATAAGCGTTTGCGCAAATAGTATTTTTACTTTTCAAATTTAATTTTTTTTGTTTTATGGGAGGATTTTTTATGATTAAGAAACTTGGACTTATATTGTGTAGCGTCGCCGCGATTTTTGCGAATAATTTTCGCGAGCAGTCGCCTGAACATCCGGGCGATTTTCCTTTGGAGAAAACGCCGCAATTCGTTATGATTGGCGCGGACGACTGCGGGGAAGTCGAAACTATGCTGTGGCTTACGAACTTTTTGGGAGGACTCAAAAATCCCGACGGCTCGCCCGTTCTTGCAAATTTTTACGTCAACGGACGATACGCGCAAAATAATTATACGGGAACGGTGGATACTACCGTAAAGAAAACTTGGCACGCGTGGAAAAAAGCGCACGACGCAGGACACGAGATTGGCAATCACACATATTCGCATTGGTTCGACGACAATTTTAGCGAACCGCGCGAAGACCCGCGTCTTTTGCCTGTGGAACGCTGGAACGCCGAAATAGTTTCCAACGATTTGACTATTAGCGCAAATTTGGGAATTCCGAGAAGTAGAATTTACGGATTTCGCACGCCGTTTTTGGAATATAACAGAGCGGCTTACGAAGCGATGAACAGAAGAAATTTTTTGTATAGCAGTTCCATAGAAGAAGGAATGCAGCCCGACCAAGACGGCACAAACAGATACTGGCCCTATCAAATAACCGACGGCGCGCAAATTGACAGTATGCAGGCGGAATGGTCGAGCGGCGACGACGATTGGGGTTATAAAGCGATAGGAAAATTTCCTAATTCGAGAATGTGGGAAATTCCTATTTATTCCTACATTGTTCCGCACGATTCGCTTGCGAGCAAATACGGATTTAAGGCGGGTTTGCGCGCAAGAGTAAAAAAGAATACGCCGTGGTTTAACGATACGACGGGAAATTTGACGGGATTTGACTACAATATGTTCGCTCCCAAAGCGTGGGACGGCGCGGCAATGAAAGGCAATGAATGTTTGGCGACTCTTAAAAATACTTTCGATACGCATTACAGCGGAAATCGCGCGCCGATGACTTTGGGAATGCACCCCGATTATTATATGAAAAGCCGCGATAAAAATTACAAATCGGCGGGGAATCATTTGCAAAGAAGAAAAATGATTGAGGATTTTATACTTTACGTTCTTGAAAATCCCGACGTGAGAATTATTACGGGACGCTCGCTTGTCGATTGGATGAAAAATCCCATCGCGCTTGGAGAAGACGTACCCGTTTTGAACGAAAAAGGCGAAGTTTCAAGAGTTGGGCAAAGTCGCGGCAGACCGTCGAGACGTCCGTCGGCTGAACAAAAGAACGAAGAACAGACGGAAAACGCGGAACAGGAAACTGAAAAAGCAAAAGAGCCAAAATAAAAAAACGCAAACGCGAATAAAAACAAAAAAAGTCGAGGTTTTTAATCTCGACTTTTTTGCATTCAAATTGTTTTTGAATTACTTTGTCTTTAACGCGACTTCAATAGCAAATTCGCCGAGTTCGCATTTATAAGGAACCACTATCGTCGGCACTCCCGTAGGAGCGACAAGTTCGTGCGCGTTTCCTATAACGACGTTCGGCAAACTTATCGATACCTTAAATTCGGTAAGATATTGCTTCGCGTAACCCGCTATGATATTTGCTATTTCACCGATAGCGTCCGTAAGTTCGGGACCAATGATTTTCAATTCGGTTCCCATCATTTTGGAAACGACTTTAAGCGCCGTAAGTTTAGAAAAACTTATTGCGATTGTTCCCTGCGCTTCGCCTGAAAGTCCTATAACGCCGGAAACGTCGTAATGGTGTCCGGCAGTATTTTTGATAATAGGTTTTTCCATAGTAGGTTCTATACCTATCATTGTCTTGAAAGTGTCGTTAGTTGCCTTCAAAAACGGGTTTACAAAAGAGACGTCCATAATTGCCCTTCCTTGAAATTTTATTGTCTTATATAATCGGATAAGAAAATAATATATGCCAAAAGATATTTGCGAAAAAAAACTTTTTTCATTAAAAATTTTATTTCCAAGCGATATACGAACGAAAATTTAACGCTTGAAACCAGCGTTCTACTTTCGTAAAACCGCAATTTTTCAGACGTTTTATATGTACTTCTTCGCTTTCGCTTATTAAAACGTTTTCCAAAGCGCTGCGTTTTTGGGAAATTTCCAATTCGTTATAGCCGTTTGCGCGTTTGAAATCGTAATATATGTCGGTAAAGAAATCGTTTGTCGACGCGGTGCTTTCTATTTTTTCGGTTAAAATTAAAACGCCGTTTTTAACGAGCGAATTTTGGATTTTTTTCAAAAACGCGGCTCTTTCTTCGGGATTTATAAATTGCAAAGTTAAATTTAGTACGACAAACGACGCGCTTTGAAAATTTATTTTGGTAATATCCTCGCAAAAAAGCGAAATTTGCTCGTTTTTTTCGCTTTCCAAAACCAATTTTTTGGCTTTTTCGACCATCGGCTCGCTTATATCGTAACCCAAAATTTTATTTTCGACGTTATTTGCGATAGACAACGAAACTGCGCCGAGAGAACAGCCCAAGTCGTAAATTACGGTGTTTGGCTGCGCGTATTTTTTTGCCAAAACCGCAATAAGCGAAATTATTGTACCGTAGCCGGGAACGCTTCGTTTCAGCATATCGGCGAATACGGCGGCTACTTTTTCGTCAAACGCAAATTCGGCTATTTCAGGATGTTCCTGTCTAAAAACTGTGTCGCGCATAAATCAAATCTTCAACTCGTCCAAAACCGAAACGAAAATATTTAACGCTTCGTCAAGTTCGTTTTTTGAAATTATAAGCGGCGGAATGAAGCGTAGCGTATTTTTTCCCGATTTCGCAAGGAGAAGCCCTTTTTCTCGCGCTTTTTGCACGACTTTTTTGGGGTCAAAATTTAATTGCGCGCCGATTAAAAGCCCGCGTCCGAAAATCGCAATAATTTCATCGTGAGTTTTTTGAATTTCGGCTAATTTTTGTTTAAGTTCTTCGCCTTTTTGTGCGACTTCGCTTAAAAATTCCTTATTATTGACTATGGAAAAAACCGTGCAGCCCAAAGCGCAAGCAATAGGATTTCCGCCGAAAGTCGTTCCGTGGTCGCCCGCTTTTATGGTTTGCGAAACAAATTTTTCTTTTGCAAGAACCGCGCCGAGCGGAATTCCGCCTCCAAGCGGTTTTGCCGCAGTAAGCATATCGGGAACGACGCCGTAATTTTCGTAAGCCCAAAGTTTTCCGCTTCGACCGATGCCGCATTGAATTTCGTCGAAAATTAAAACCGTATCGTTTTCGTCGCAATATTTGCGTAAAAATTGCAAAAACTCCAAATTCGCCTCGCACACTCCGCCTTCCGCTTGTATCGGCTCCAAAATTATCGCCGAAAAATCCGCGCTTTCAAGGACGTTTTTTGTCGCTTCAATATCGTTAAACGGCGCGTAAAAAAAACCTTGCGGAAGCGGATGAAACCCTTCGTGAAAACTTTTTTGCCCCGTCGCGGTCATCGAAGCGTAAGTTCGTCCGTGAAAACTATCGTAAAAAGAAAGAATCGCCGTTTTCGACGCTTTTTTCGACGACGAATATTTGCGCGAAAATTTTATAGCCGCTTCGTTCGCTTCCGTTCCGCTGTTGCAGAAAAATATTTTGTCGGCAAAACTGCTTTCTATAAGCGTTTCGGCAAGGTCTATGTTTGGCTTGTGAAAATATAAATTCGATACGTGAATAATTTTTTTCGCCTGTTTTTCTATGGTTTCTTCGAGCGATTTATTTCCGTAACCCAAAGCGTTTACGGCAATTCCCGCCGCGCAATCGAGATATTTTTTCCCGTCCAAATCAAATAAATAAACGCCTTCGCCGCGTTCTATCGGAGAACCTGTTCGCGCAAAAGTCGGCACGTAAAATTCTTCGTAATCCATATTCTTTTTTACTCCTAAACTTAAATTTCGGAGTGAAAATACTATTTTTACTATATATATTCGCAATTTAATTTTGCCAAATAGTATTTTTGCGCCGAATATTATTGTGTAATTTTACAATTTTAAAAGAATAGGTGAAAATTTTGGCGAAAAGAATTTTTAATGTTTTAATATTTTTTGCGGCGACAATGTTTTTTTCGTGTTCGGGACTTGACGAAACGAGCAATTTAGGCAAAAAAATTATAGAAAACAAATCGCAAGACGGTATGAAACCGGGCGTTTATAAAACGATTTTGCTCGAACAAAGTCCGCAAACTTACGCAAGCGTAGCCGATACTTTGTCGGGGAAACATATTTATTTTGACACTTCAAGGATTTATCTTGACACTTTGCGCAGCGGAGAAAAAAAAATCGTATCGCAATGGACGATAGGAAATTGGGAAAACAAAAACGAAGAAGTTATACTTAAACTTTGTCATTGCCCCCATTTCGAAAAAAATGAGCGCAGAGTCGCCGATTTTCTTGACAGTTTGATAACAAAACACAAAATAGCCGACCCCGCTTCCGTAAAAGCGGAACTTTTATGGACAAATACTACGAGAAACAATTCTTTTGAAAGCGCAAATGTTGAAATAGGCGCAATTTTCTCATACCCGAACGACACAACCGTTTTTCCGTTGAACTTTGCGTTAGTTAATCCAAAAAACAGTGGCGGTTCCGTACCATTTACCATAGGAACATACTTGTTAGAAAATAGAGATGAAAAAAAAGATACGGCTTACATTGAAAGATACGAAGCGAGATATACGAATTTTGTCGATACGGTTAAGACCGTTACATTTTTCAGAAAATTTTCAGACGCCGACCCCGACCCCAAAGAAAACGATATAGACACTACGATTAAACCGGAAAGAGATAAAATTACAGGAACAATAGACGTTGCGGCGTATAAAAAGATTTATTTTGCGACCGACAAACTTGTTACGTGGAAGGATTACGTTCCGTTGTCTTTGTATGATACGAATAAAACAGTTTTTAATGAACCGTCGGAGGGCTTTAACGTTTTGGAAATTTTTTCTTCGAAAGGTGAAAAAATTGGTACAATAAAACATCGAAGAGATAGTACAAAATATAATAAAGAATTTCCGCCCGAAGACGGCATTTTTGACCCTTCCCAGCCGCCGCCGCTATTGTATATGGGCTATTCCGATACGTTGATTATTACTTATGAAGACACCGCTATTTATCGTGAAAGCAAAAATTCCGTTAAAGGCAATTGGGAAAACGACAGTATTGTTACGCATATAAAATATACAAGCGCAATAGACCCCGTTACGCTTAAACCGCGTCCGGATACGCTTATACAAACGGGATATAAATATATAACGGCGCTGACCGAACCGCAAAAACACAATGCGGTTCGCTCCAATGTTTATGTCGTCGGCGGCGAACTCGTCGATATAGGAAAATTGACGGATGAAAAAAAACTTCGTGATTCGCTTGTTATGTATCTGCGCGTAAATAAAGAAAGCAGGGAAAATATTATGCATATTTCAATGCCATTTATTCAGCTTTCATATATAAAAAATGGAGAAGACGTTACTAAATCTACGCCGATTAAAATAAATATTCCTTTTACCGAAATTAGCGTTATAGCAAAAAGTTCGGACGAAGACGAACTTACGGACGACGTTCCCGTAATTTCCAGCACTTTTCAAAGATTTGCGAAAATCGACTTGAATTTGAAGAACTTTTTCGAGGATATTTATAAAGAGAAATTTTTTAATATAGGACTTGCGGAATTGACTCTAAATATTTCTCCGCAAACCGATTTTCCCGGACAATACGGCGATTCTATCCGTTTAAACGCAATAATATTATCGGATACGTTGACTCCGCAAACGCTTTTTACAATGCCCGCAAACAGAAGCGTAAGCAGTGCGTATGTAAAACGAAATTCTGGAACCGTAAAGTTAAATCTTGTCGAAACTTTGACCGATTTTTTATACGACGAGTACAGGCATATTTACGAAAATTTGCCCGAAGATGAGGAAAATGAATCCGATGAAACGGGAGAAGTACAAACAGTAAATCCATTTCCAAAACTTGAAGAAGCAAAGGCGTATTTGTATTTGTGGCTCGACGATTTGAAAATGGGAAGAATATATTTTGAGCCGACAAATTTGAACTTTACCTATATTTTGCAAACAAGGAAAGACGGAAATAGCGATAAAAAAGACGATACTGAAGAAGGCGGCGAACAATGAAAAAAATTATTTTAATTTCGGCGTTTCTGTTTTCTTTTTCTTTTTCGCAATCGCTTTTGGGAGTTAGATATCCGACGGGCGTTTCGTATCCTGCGACAACCACGTCTGCGCGAATCGGTAGCACCGGTGCGGGATTAAAAGAACCGTATTTGGTAAATTCTCTAAACCCCGCAAACGTCGGCGCGATAAAGCAATCGGTTTATACTCTTTCGGTAAACGCCGATTATCAGCGAATAATAGGCGAAAACGACAAATATTCGGATTTCTATTCTTTTTCGCCGTCGTTTATAGGATTTGCGTTTCCAATAGGAAAAGCGGGAACTTTGGGAGCGAGTTTCGGACAAAACGGCGCGAATAATTATTCGTATTCCGCCGAATCGTACCTTCCCGAAACAACATTTGTAACGGAAACTCCATCCGAAACGTACAATAGAATTGAACAAACGCAAAGATTCGACAACTCGATTTCGCATTCTTCGTGGGAATTTGGCTGGGGAATGGAATTGTTTAGACGTATTTCCGTCGGCGCGTCGTATCAAATGAGTCAATATAAAAATCGTATGGTCAGAAGCGACGTTTTGAAGAATTCCCCATATTCAGCGCTTGATTCTATATATTCTGGACTCGATTCTATTTATTACAATCAAGCGGGTTCGGCAGTTAGTTTTGGATTATTGGGAAATTTTTCAAAATTGGGAGTAGGATTTGCTATGACAATTCCGTTTGACGTCTATATTAAATCGAAAAGAACGATAAGCGTATTGCAACAAAACAGCGACGGAAGTTATTCCGATTTCCCTATGCACGATAATTCGATTTTCAACGACCCTAAAAAGTATAAAATGAAACTTCCGCCGTCGTGGATTGCGGGTTTTTCTTGGGAATTTAGCGACAAATTAAAAACTATGCTGGATTTTAACGTAACGATGTGGGAAAAATATAAAACCGACGCGCCTTTTTTAGGATATGAAACGGAAGTTTTACCTCCTCCCGAAGACGGCGAACAACCGAATAACGCAGGCGATTTAGCCAATTTAGACAAATTGTCGAACGCTTTGCGAATCAGCGCGGGAACGCAATTTATTCCGCAGCCGAATTTGCTTTCGTCGAAATTTTATCAAAAAATGCGTTATAGCGGCGGACTTTCCTACAAACAACTTCCCATTGACGGCGATTGGGAAATGTCGTTTTCCGTCGGGCTTGGACTTCCGCTCGGCAATAGGGGAATCGTCGATTTTTCTTTGGAAACGGGTTTGCGCAGAAGCGAAAATTACGACGAATATAAAGAAAATTTTGTTCGCGTAAATTTTGGAATGAGCGGCGGACAAGTTTGGAAAAAATCGAGCAACAATATTTACTAATTGCGTAAAATTACGTAAAAAAATGAAAAAATATATTTTAACTTTTGTAATTTCGACGACGATTTGTATTTTGCCGCCTTTTGTTTTTTATTTTTTTAACGCAAATTCAAAAAATATTCACGGTTTAGGCGATGGGCTTTTTATGTCGGGAACTTCGTTTTTTGTCATCGGAATGTTGATAACGCTTTTTTCTACTTCTCGCTGGCATTATTATCGTCATATAAGAGACAAAATGAAAGGGAAAGTGCAAGACGATTTAACTTTTCAAAAAGACGAAAAAAAACGCAAAGAACAAACTCGTTTCGGCATTTTAATAACGATTTCGGGAATTATTTCGTTTGCTTTAAGCGGATATTTTGCTTTTAAAAACGGCTTCTAAAATAAGTATTCAAAAATATTTTTTGCATTTTTAGCAATATTTTTGCGTTTTTCTATTGACAAATGATTATTTTTGCTGTAATAATGTAAAAGGAGGGCTGTAATTATGAATTTAACGTTAAAAAAGAAAAACGGCGGATTTTCGCTTGTGGAAGTAATGATGACGGTAACAATAATAGCAATATTATCTACAACCGTTACGATGAGCATAAGCAGATACGTGCTCGAAAGAAAAGGCGAAGCGCCCGTTATGGCGTTTTATTCGCAGTTGCAGCAAATGAAAGCGTTCTCTCAGCGCGATAATGATAGATATTTGGTGGTGTTGAAAACGGACGGCTCAAAGCCCGCTTTTGAAATTCACAGAGATGTTGAGTATGATGGAACGCCAACAACAACAAATAACGTGCAATTATTTGTGGAACAAACTAGTATTGCAAACAGTATAACAGAATTATCGTTTTCGCATCCTAATGAAAATAATCTCCCGAAAAAACCTGAAACTAACGATTGGGAGAGTAGCAAGATGATAACTTTTGATAAAGATGAAATAAGCACGATAAACGAGGGATATGTTTTTATGCGAAATAAATCGGCGGAAAAAATTTACTATGCAATAGTTCGTCCTGAAAAAGAAAATACTCTCAAATTTTACAAATTGAACGGTAGCAGTTGGAAAGAACTGTAAAATTAGCGAAAGGAAAATTTTATGAAAATTAAAAATATGAATAACGCAGGTACGACTCTTGTCGAACTTATGGTCTATATGATTGTCGGGCTTATTGTAATTACCGGCGCGCTTAAAGTAATATCAAACGCGACGGGCAGTTATGTTCACGGACGGGCAGTTTCAAAAGCGCAGTTTGGCGCCCGCGACGGGGTATCGGCAATGTCGAGAGATATTTCGTCTATGGGTTTTAAAACTTATTTTACCGAAGAATCCCAACCGAAAATGAAGGAGGACAAGTTCGCGCAAAGACAGTTTTCATATACTAACAATAATACCGATGGCGATACGCTTGAATTTTATAGAATAAGAATAAACTCCGAGACGGGAAGAAAAGACGCCAGAGAGCGAGTAAAATACTATCTTAAACTTGATGAATCTGGCAATATTCCTAAAAATACGGTGGTCAGGATACTTTCTAAATTTGAACTTGACGACCCCGCCGAGGTAAATGGTACGACCCCACTTCCTATTTGGATAAAAGATGATACTATCGCCATTGCCTCGAATGTTGTAGCGTTAAAATTTCAGTTTGCCGTAAGAGGAGACGGTAGCGATTGGGCTTCAGGATTTCCTAACGACAAAAACGTTGAAATAAACACTGTTCGTAACGTTCAAATTTCAATGCTGGTAAAATCAGACAAAAATGAATCGGCGACTTACGGAGCGGCGACTTATGACGTCGGCGGTTATACTTACGACACGCAAGGCGAAGTAAATAGCGTTTATCGCTTATATCAGGTAGCGGTAGAAGTTCCGAATAACGGAATAGAATAAAAATAGCATTTTGTATATGCTATTTTTATTCTATTTTACTTGACCTTTTCATCGCGCAAAATTCCCCGCACATAGAACAAACGTCGCTGTTTTCCGCGCTCAATTTCATTGATTCTCTATAAGTTCTCGCTTTTTGAGGGTCAATGCTCAATTCATAAACTTTTTCCCAATTAAGTTCTTTTTTCGCTTTGGAAATAGCATTGTCTCTTTCGACGGCATACGATTTTCCTTTTGCCAAATCCGCCGCGTGAGCCGCTATAACGGAAGCAATTACGCCTTCTTTTACGTCTTCTAACGACGGCAAACGCAAATGTTCGGAAGGAGTTAAATAACACAAAAAATCTACTCCCGCCATACCCGCCAATGCGCCGCCTATTGCGCCCGCAATGTGGTCGTAGCCGAGCGAAATATCGGTTACAAGCGGTCCCAAAACATAAAAAGGCGCTCCTTTGCAAAGCATTTTTTGAATTTGAATATTTGTAACAACTTGATTTAACGGAACGTGCCCGGGGCCTTCCACAAAAACGCCGACGTTTTTATCTCTCGCCTTGTCGACAAGTTCGCCCAAAATAGACAATTCTTCAATTTGTACTCTGTCGGTCGCGTCGGCGGTTGCGCCCGGACGAAACGCGTCGCCCAAAGAAATCGCGACGTCGTATTCTTTCAAAATATCCAAAAGACGGTCGTATTGTTCGTAAAGCGGACTTTCTTTTTTGTTGTAGTGAATCCATTCCATAATTATTGTTCCGCCGCGAGAAGTCGCGCCCGCGAGTCGTTTAACTTCGCGAAATCTGCTTGTCGTTTGTTTGTTTACGCCGCAATGTATCGTTAAAAAATCGACGCCTTGTTTGCAATGTTCTTCTATCGTTTCAAACATATCGTCGGCGGTTAAGTCCAAAATCGATTTTTTTGCGTTTGTCGCCTTAAAAACCATTTCGTAAAGCGGCACGGTTCCTATTGCGACGGGGCATTCTTGTAAAAGTTTTTGGCGAATTTCGCGCAAGTCCCCCGCCGTCGATAAATCCATAATCGCGTGCGCGCCGTATTTTATGGAAATCCGCATTTTTTCCAATTCGTTGTCAATATCCACCTGCGAAGACGATGTTCCGATGTTCGCGTTTACCTTGATTTTTGCGCCGTCGCCCAAAACGAGCGGCTTTATGTTTCGCAATTTATTTTTTACGATAACGATACTTCCGTCCGCGACTTTTTTTCGCATAGTTTCGGAATCCATATTTTCTTCTTTTGCGGCGTTTTTCAGTTCGTCCGAAATTATATTTTGTTTCGCTTCTTCTATTCTTGTCATTATAAAACCTTTATTTGTTATTTGTTTTTTGTGATTTTTTGCAAAGTAATATAATAAATGTTTCAATATAAAATACCGCAAAATATAAAAAAAGCAAAATATTTTCGCATTTCGTTATAAACAAATATTATATTTTCCTTCTAAATGTTTTGCGCATCGGGAAATTACGTGAAAATCGTAAGCAATCACAGTTGCCGTAATAAGCATAAAAAACCGCGTCTTTAATTACCGCCACCGAAATTTCTTTTTGGGAAGGCGAAAGACGAAGGGCTTAAAGTCGGAAAACCAACGCGAAACTTTCTAAAGCGATTTTGCTGATGACGAAATTGCGGGACTTTGTTTCGAGGTTATTATGAACTGTATTGTTCAGAAACAAATCGGTCTTTCGGTGTGCGAGCGGCGGCAGGTTTTGTCGAGGCAAAAATTTGCTCATCCCTCAATTTTTATCGTTTCAAAAAAACAAAAAAAGCAAGGAGGTAACTAAAAAAGTATTACCGCTGAAAAGCGATTTTCAGTTTTTTTATGTAATTTGCGGCGATAAATATTGCCGCTTTAAACGGGGTTTTACCCAAAAAAGAAAGAGGTTTATTTATGAAACAAAACGGCTTATTTAATCAAAGCGCTTTTTTAATCAAAGTATTGATTTTAGGCGCGATTGCCTACGGTTTGTCAACGGCGCAAACTGTATGGGACGGCACGGCGAATACCGCGTGGTACACAAGCAATTCGAGCGCGGCGGAATTTACGATAACTACCGCCGAACAATTGGCGGGACTGGCGGATTTGGTAAACGGAGGCAACAATTTTTCAGGCAAGACAATCAAACTCGGCTCAAACATTACGCTCAACGAAACGGGAAGCGGCTGGAACAGTTTGACCGACAACACGACGGGATTTATCCAATGGGCTTCGATAGGAAAATATTCTCCGCAACTTCCGTTCAGCGGAACTTTCGACGGCAACGGATATATTATTAAAGGCGTATATTTTTCAGACCCAAGCGCAACCTTCGGGCGAGGATTGTTCGGGTTTCTTGGCACCGGAGGCATTATTAAAAATCTTGGCGTAACCGCCTCGTATGTTAAAGGAAGCGAGCAGGTTGGCGGGTTGGTAGGACGTAACGGCGGAACGGTAGTAAACTGTTATATATCTAACGGTACGGCGGTAGACGGAAGCGACGATATCGGCGGATTGGTCGGCGGTAATTACGGCGGTACCATATACAACTGTTATGCCGTCGCGATTGTTCAAAGTAAACAATATTACGGCGCTCTTGGGGGTTATAATTTAAGCGGTACGGTAACCGCAAGTTTTTGGGATAAAACCGTACACAACTCCACTTTCGGACTTGGCGCAGGTAAAACAACGGTAGAAATGCAAGCCCAGCAATTTACGGACGACCTGAATTTTAGCGCAGGCGTTTTACAGTTAAACAAATGGCAATTTAACTCGGGGTATTATCCTGATTTGTTAAGCAATCAATTTGCTCCCGACCCGTCGGCTAACGCCTTTCAAAACGGAAGCGGAACCGAAGCGTTCCCGTATATAATAACGACGGTTGCGGAATTGAATGCTGTTTCCTCTTTTACAAAAGCGGGAATAGATTTTCAAGGAAAATTCTTCAAACTTGCGGCAAATATAGCAATAAACGACACGACGAACTGGGGCAATTGGACTGCGAGCGTCGCGCCCGCTAATTCTTGGATTAAAACGGGAACTTTCAACGGAACTTTCGACGGCGACGGGCATACCGTTAGAGGCGTTTATATAAACGCTGCCGGCAGTCAAGGGCTGTTTGATACTTTAGGCGTCAACGGAACGATAAAAAATCTCGGCGTAATCGCTTCGTATATTAACGGAGGAGACAAGACCGGAGGACTTGCGGCGTTCAATAGAGGAAAAGTGATAAACTGTTATTTCAGAGGTAAGGTAACGGCAGGAAGTTACGATTACGTCGGAGGACTTGTAGGAAGAAGCGCAACTACCGGTTCTATAGAAAACTGCTATTCCACAGGCGCGGTAACAGGCGGCGGAACATCGTACGGCGGCGGACTTGTGGGAGGAGGCAGCACCGCGTCGTTAGAAGGTACGGTTAGCAACGGTTACTACGACGAAAACAGCACAAAAAGCGATGCCAGAGGCGTTAAAAAAACTACGGCTTCGATGAAAATCCAGCAATTTACGGACGACCTTAACTATATATCGGGCGGCTTAAAAACGAACAAGTGGCAGTTTAACGCGAACGACTATCCTACGTTAATGAACGGCGTAATTGCCGAAGACCCCGCGGTACTCGCTTTTCAATCGGGAGACGGAACGGAGAATAATCCGTTTATAATAGTCAACGACGTGCAGTTGAACTCCTTTCGCCGTTTTGTAAACGACGGAAGAAACTTTGACGGACAGTTTGTTAAACTCGGAGCGAACATTAACCTTAACAACACTACGGGTTGGGAGAATTGGGAAACCGCCGCGCCGGATAACGCCTGGACGCCGATAGGAAACACGGAAGCGCTCGCTTTCAAAGGAACTTTTGACGGCGACGGGCATACCGTAAGCGGCGTTTATATAAGCGCGGCTAGCAATTATCAGGGTTTGTTCGGATGGTTGAGCGGAACTGTAAAAAACCTCGGCGTAACAAAATCTTACATTAAAGGCGCGAGTTACAACGGCGGACTTGTCGGACGGGCATTACAGGGCGCCGCGATATACGACAGTTATTTTGACGGCAAAGTAACGGGAACAAGTGCGTCGGGCGGAATTGTCGGCTGGGTTTTCGGCAGAAACAGCGCAGGTACGTCGCCGAGTATAGTAATAAGAGGATGCCATTCGGCTGGGGAGATTTCGGTAACGGGAACCACGTCTTCAAACAATTATGCGGGCGGACTTGTAGGACATAACCAGAACAGCGTTTTGATAGACAACTGTTATTCTACGGCGACCGTTACGGGATATTTGGACGTCGGCGGACTTACGGGTTCAAATTATAACGGTTATTCTTATATAACTAACAGCCATTTCTCGGGCAGCGTTGTCGGAGATTCGTCCGTCGGCGGAATTGTCGGATTAAATTACGGAGAAATAAGCGACAGTTATTTCACGGGTAACGTTACGGCGCGCGCTATGGCGGGTGGACTTGCGGGGAGAAGCGTCAGCGCTAAAATAAACAACAGTTATTCCGCAGGCACGGTTTCGGGTACTCATTCCGTCGGCGGAATTG
>WRFX01000065.1 GCA_009787445.1 Chitinivibrionia bacterium
ATGGCGTATTGTATTTTATGAGAAAACGGGTAAATAAATGAGTAAATTTAAGTACTCGTTTTTTTACTTAACTAGGATTGAACCAAATATTTTTATGAAAACCTTTTAACAAATCAACCGCACAAAATCCGAAAAATTATTAAAAATCACGCTCCATTTCCTTGTGAGCAATTAGTATTTTTGTATTGATATTATATTTTAATGAAAAAAAACGCTGATTTTGGAGTTAATTTGATTACCGCGCCTAAAAAAAAATTCGGACAAAATTTTTTGATTTCGCAACATTATATCGACAAAATTATCGATTCTCTCGACGCAAAAGCGGGGGATACGCTCGTTGAAATCGGTTCGGGAAAAGGCGCTTTGTCAAAAAAACTTATCGACAAAAAATTTAATTATATAATGCTCGATGCCGACTGCGATATGGTAAATTTTATAAAAAACGAATTTTTTGGCAGAAACGATTATCGCATATTCAACGCCGACGCCGTAAAATTTGATTATTCGCAAATAGAAGGCGATTTTTATGTCGTAGGAAATTTACCTTATAACGTCGGAAATTTGATAATAAAACGCCTGCTTTTTGAAAGTCCGCGAATAAAATCCATAGTTTGTATGCTGCAAAAAGAAGTCGCCGACAGAATTTGCGCCGAGCCGAAAAGCAAAAAAAACGGCTTTTTGTCAATTTTATGTCAATATTTCGCCGATATAAAAAGAATTTGCGTCGTTCCTCCCGGCGCATTTTTCCCCGCTCCAAAAGTACATTCCGCCGTAATTAAACTCGATATAAATCCGCTTAAAATTTCAAGAATTTCAAAAAACGAATGGGAACTTTTTTTTAAGTTCGTAAGTTTGGGATATTCGCGAAGACGAAAAAAACTTATTAGCGTTATTTCAAATGAATTTTCGTCGAAAGAAAACGCGAAAGCCGTTTTTGCGGATTTGAACATAAACGAAAACGCCCGCGCAGAAGATTTAAGCGACGAAGATTGGGTAAGATTATATTTGAGACAAAAATTTTGTAATCAATAAATTTTTGAAGTTCGTATTTAATCCAAAAAACCCGTCAGAGGAGACGAAGCCGAAGCGGTTGTTACGCCCGCAAATCCCGCCAAAAACCCCTGTCTTCCCGCTTCCACAGCGTTTTTGAACGCTTTTGCCATAAGAACGGGATTGTCGCTCGCCGCAATCGCAGTATTCAGCAAAACCGCCGCCGCGCCCATTTCCATCGCTTCGCAGGCGTGAGACGGCTTTCCTATTCCCGCGTCGACAATTATCGGAACGTCCAATTCTTCAATCATTATGCGAATAATTTCTTTCGTTAAAAGTCCTTTATTTGAGCCGATAGGTGCGCCAAGGGGCATAACCGCCGCCGCGCCCGCCTGCGCCATTCGCCTTCCCATAGCCAAATCCGGCTGCATATACGGAAAAACCGCAAATCCTTCTTTTACCAAAATTTCCGTCGCTTTAAGCGTTTCCAAATTGTCGGGAAGCAAATATTTAGCGTCCTTTATAACCTCTATTTTTACCCAGTTTCCGTATCCGATTTCGCGTGAAATTCTTGCGATTTTTACCGCTTCTTCGGCGGTTCGCGCACCCGAAGTGTTGGGCATAATCTGCTTGTTTTTTGGAATGTACGAAATTACGGATTCGTCCTTTTTGTTGAAATCCACTCTTCGCAACGCGACGGTAACTATGTCGCAGTTTGCGGTTTCTATAATCTCTTTTATAATGCTTTCGTCGCGATATTTTCCCGAGCCGGTTAAAAGCCGCGAATTAAATTTTTGCCCTGCAAGTAAAAGAAAATCTTCCATTATCCGCCTCCCACAAACTTAAAAACGTCAATATTGTCGCCGTCGCGTATCGGGGTTTCGTCAAACAAATTTCTGCTCAAAACTTCGCCGTTGAGTCCTACGCCTACGATTTGCGGGTCTATTTCTTTTTCTCTCAAAAGACCGCCGACGGTGAGACCAAGTTTAAATTCGGTTTGCGTTCCGTTAATTATAAACGACATCGTTTTCTCCTTTTTTTTGCACTGAAAATACTTTTTGCCGCAAGACAAAAAGGGAGCGTATTTCACGCTCCCTGCAAAATAAAAACGTTTGTCCGCAAAAAATTATTTAACCGTAATCTTGTGCTTAAACACCGTCGCGCCCGCCTGTTTCACGTTAAGAATGAAAATTCCCTTTGAAAGATTGTAGATTCTTATGCCCGCCGCGTTTATGCCGTTTATCGCGTTAATATCGGCGCTTTTTATCAGTCGTCCCTGCAAATTATAAAGTTGCGCGGTATAAATTCCATCTTTCAAATTCAGGTTTATCTACCCGTTTCTTATTCCGGCATAAAAAAAAATAGCCGCCAATCAAATAATTTGAATTATCCGATTAGCGACTAAATAACTACGCACATTTCTATTGTTGTTTTGTAATATTATAGTTGTAGTTGTCTACGCCTTGTTGCAATTTGTTGTTAGCAGTTATTCCAGTAAAAATTGAACATAAGGAAAACGTTAATATACTTACCCCACTATTCGTATATTTGCGCGGTGAATCATCATTGTAATAGTAAATCGTCGCAACAAGAGAAGCAGTGGTCAAACCCGCTAATATTTTTGAAGAAACGCGCCATATTCTTTCTTGTCTCATTAATTTATTATTTTCTGGAATTGTTGAAATTAACGCTCGCGTTTTCTTATAAGACAAATTTTTAACATCATCTTGACGATATAACGAAAATGCCTTAAAGTCAAGGTTACTATTTCTGAAAATGAAAGGAGACAAATCTGATTTAACATTCAACGTTTCTTTTAAATTTTCTTGTAAAAAAAGCGTTATTTCTTCGCTAACGGCATTTTCTTTTACGTTTTCCTGTAAAGAATCAGTCAAGAAAACAGTTTCTCCTTCATCTGCAAGCGATTGCGATTCTTCCGTTTGTGAAAAAACAGGTAAGAAAAGCGCAGAAAAACAAAAAAATATAGACACTAAAAATGTCTTACACATAGAGAACTCCTTTGTTCAAATGTTAGAGAGGAATATTTATATACAAAAAATTAGAATTTTCCTCTCTTTAAAAATTCTAATTTTCTTATAACTTGTTTATGACTTTTATATAAATATACAACAATTTTATAAAAATTGCTAATTTTTTTGTAAAATTTTTAAGCAACGCAGGAAATTTGTATATTATATGTTATGTTCCGTATATTTATTACGATTCTGTATTTGTGGTATCGGGAAAATAATATTTGGATATTATGATGTGTGAAACTTTTTTAATATTTTATAAATATTTTTTCTTTTCATTAACGAGATAAACGGATAAAACCCGCCCTTTTATTTTTGGCGGATAGTATTTTATTAGAAGAAAAACACTTTTTTCGCGCTTTTTGTTTTAGTTTGTTCTTGTGCTTTTATCATCTGGCTACTTCGCGAATTTCGCTATATTTAACGTTAAGATTTTCAAAATACGCCACTCTTTCCGCTTTTGTCATAGCGTTTAATTTAGCGCTTATTTTGTCTTTAATTGCTCGCGTGCCTTTTATGCAATCCCAGCGAAAAGTATCGTCGTTATTCGTCATCGTAAACCTCCATTTCTCTCGGCGAGTAAATGTTTAAATTTTATCGAAAAGCAAGCGCGTTTCTCGCATAAATATCTCGTCGTAATAGCCGCCGAAAATCGACGTGTCTAAAAACAAAGATTTTATTTTTTTTATCATACTTTTCCCTTTCGGTTGGCAATAAAATACTATTTGGCAAACACAAATATCAGTATTTTATTTTTTCGCCGTTTAATAAATTTTCAAATTGTTTTTGATTAACGCTCTCGCTTTTTTCTTCGGCAAAATGGTATTTTTACGGGTATGGAAAAGGTAAAAATACACTTTGAAAACGGTACTGTCAGGGTTTCACATTGTCCAAGCGATAAAATTCTGAAGTATTTGCGGCTCGATAAACGAACTAACGATTATCGCGGATACGCAATGAATTACGGCGAAATCGTAAAAACGCTTTTTAACGAAAAAATAGAATTTGAAGACAACGCAAAGTTGTTTGAAAAGCAAAATTTTGTTTTACGCGACGCTCTTTCGCCGCGCCCGCATCAATCGCAGGCAATACAATCTTGGCGCGAAAACGACTCAAAAGGCGTTGTCGTTATGCCTACGGGTTCGGGAAAATCGTTTGTCGCGCGTTTGGCAATTTCTATGATAAATCGAAACACGCTTGTCGTCGCGCCGACTTTGGACTTGGTAAGCCAATGGGAAAGCCAACTTTCGCAATCGTTTAATACGAAAATAGGAATACTCGGCGGCGGACAAAAAAACATAGAAAAAATAACCGTCTCGACTTACGATTCCGCCGCGATAACGATGGAATATTCGGGCAATAAATTCGGATTGGTAATTTTTGACGAATGCCATCATTTAACGGGCGAAGTTTATCGCAAAGCCGCGCAATTTTGCATCGCTCCGTTTCGCTTGGGACTTACCGCAACGCCAGAATCCGAAAACGAATTTTTACTTTATGAACTAATCGGAAAAAAGGTTTTTCATACGCAAATAAACGAACTTGAAGGCAGCGTTTTGGCTCCTTATAAAGTCGAAAGAATAGATATTGAATTAACGCAAGACGAACAGCAAAAATACGACGCGGCAAGACAAATTTATTTGTCGTTTGTTCGCCGAATGGGCATAAATTTTTCGGCTGCGGGCGGCTGGAACAGATTTATTTTGATGTGTTTTACGTCTTCGGACGGCAGAAAAGCGTTTGAAGCGTATAGAACGCAAAAAGAAATTCCGCAAATTTGCGAAAATAAAATAGTAGAAATTAGAAAAATTTTGCGCAAACACGCTCGCGAGCAGTGCATAATTTTTACAGCCGACAACGATATGGCGTATAAAATCGGACGAATGTTTTTTTTGCCCGTCATCACGCACAACACAAAAATGCAGGAACGCAAGGACTTTTTAGATAAATTTCGCGAAAAAAAATATCCCGTTTTGGTAACGAGCAAAGTTCTAAACGAAGGCGTAGACGTTCCGCAGGCAAGCGTGGGAATTATCGTTTCGGGAAGCGGAAGCGTTCGCGAACACGTTCAGCGGCTGGGAAGAATTTTACGTCCAAGCGCCGACAAAACCGCCGTTCTTTACGAGTTAATCGGGAAAGGAACCGCCGAATTTTCAACAAGCCAAAGAAGGAGAAAACACAGCGCTTACGAAAGATTTAATTCGCTACACAATAAAAAATGACGTCGTAAATCCGTCGTTTATTTCGCTAAATACGTCGGGCGTTCAAAATGTCTGCGAGCAGTTGCTTGCTATTTATTCGGACGAAAAAAATTTGTCTCAAAAGGAAATTGCGCAAAATTCCGCCGCGATAATAAATTCTCTGCGTTCTTCAAAAATCGCAAAAGGACTGAATAAAATTCTACTCGACAACTGCGAATTTGAAAAAAACGAAAACCGCGATTACATTTTTTTGCGACAAAAATTATTTGAAGAATCGGCGAAATTTTATTTTTTTCCAAGCGAAAATTTGTTAGAAAAAATTGCGCAAAATTTTGACGAAGATTTTCTTAACGACATTTACGGCGACCATCCCGATTGCGAAAAAATTGTTGCCTGCAAAATAAAATCCGTCGAAGAACTTATTGACGAATACAATATTTCTTTGATTCAGGGCTTACTTTTGAACGCCGAAAATTTGACGCTAAATACCGAAAGCGACGACAAAAAAACTATGCGGCATTTTTTTAGTCAAATTCGGTTTAATCAACTTCTTTGCGGCGTTTCAAAAACTTCGAGCGGATATTCGGTTTTTATCGACGGACCCGCGAGTATTTTGGAAAATTCTTCGGGATACGGGCAAAAGATAGCCAATTTTTTCAAGATAATTTGCCGTATTCAGGATTGGAAATTGTTTGCGACGCTTAAAATCGATTCGAAAAAATATTCGCTTATATTAAACTCAAATTTTATCTCTCAAAAAAATGTTTTGTCGGTTTATTATCCAAAAGAATTTGAAGTTTTTAGGCAAAATTTTCAAGAAAATAGCGAATTTTGGGAAATTTCCGATGAAATTGAGCCGTTTTCTTTGGATGGGAAACAAATTATCGTTCCCGATTTTTTGTTTGTTAGTCGCAAAACAAAAAAGAAAGTTCAACTTGAAATGTTTCACAAATGGCACAAATCGCAAGTTTTAAAACGTCTTTATGACCTAAAAAAATACGAAATTAACGATTTTATTTTGGGAATCGACGTTAATCTTTACAAAAGCATAAAAAACGAAATCGACGAAAAAATAAGTCCAAAAATTTTCAAATTTCGCGATTTCCCGTCGCAGAATATCGTTGAGAAAACTCTGGGGGAATAAAAAAAACAAAAATTTTTATTTTATTCGTATTTTTTTTCAAAAACAAATATTATTTTTCTTTGAAAACTATAAAAAACTATGAGGAAAAAATGATTTCAAAAATTATATTTGACAAAACATTTTGCGTAAAGGTTTTAATATGAAAAAAGAAACAAAGCCGAAAAAACGACGTAATAATTGGACGCAATGGTTTATTTGGACGTTGCAATTTACGCTCGACGAATACGAATAGAAGAGATATTGTGGGGCTTGTTTGTAGTTAATAATGAAATATTGGAAAAGGAGGAAATAATGACGGTGATGGAGAAGAAATTTAACGAGCGTTTTGCTCGTTGGGCGGAGAGAACAGGAGCGGCGCAAACTTGGGAACAGCAAGGAAGACAAGAAGGAATGCAGCAAGGAATGCAACAAGTTCTTGACGTTTTATTGCAAGAAGGATACGACGTTAACGCAATAAAAAGTAAATTGCCGCAAACGTTTGCGTAGAAAAATTGTTTTTTACGTTTTTCGTTTAGGCAATTAGTATTTTTTTGACGTATTGATGTTAAAAGCGGAAAACAAGGCGCTTAATTAAATGATATAATAGAAGAATATATTCAAGCGATAAAAAAACCAAAAAACCAGATTCAAAAAGGAATTATTTATAAAAAAAGTGGCGGATCGGACGGGACTCGAACCCGCGACCTCCTGCGTGACAGGCAGGCGTTCTAACCAGCTGAACTACCAAT
Source organism: Chitinivibrionia bacterium (assembly GCA_009787445.1). GTDB lineage: Bacteria > Fibrobacterota > Chitinivibrionia > Chitinivibrionales > Chitinivibrionaceae > WRFX01. The sequence continues at coordinate 7,097 of WRFX01000065.1, forward strand.
CCACTTAAATACGGTGGGGAGTACAAGGCTCGAACTTGTGACCCCCTGCTTGTAAGGCAGGTGCTCTAAACCAACTGAGCTAACCCCCCGAATTTCTTTCATTTTTCTTCTACTTTTGCTTTTTGGGTAAGTATCGCAAGCGGAATTAACACCAAATAACAAATTACAAGAACTATCGGCGCTATCGTCCAAGAAATCTGATTGTCTATCGGCGCAACTCCAAGCAAAATATATCCGATAATCGCTACAACAGCGGCTATCAAAAGTAATTTAACATTTATCATCGACCTGATATTCATATCTTTCTCCCGAAAATAACAGCGGTAAAATATTTTATGGCGCTAACGAAAGTCAAGGGTTTAATTTATTTTGTGCGCGAAATTCGTCTTTTTCTTCTTTTGACTCCAATTCAAGCGCTTTTTGCAGGCGTTCTCGCGTAATTTTTGTCATATCGTTGAAAAGCAAAGCCAAATTTCCCATTTTATCGCCGTCTCTCAAATGAATCTCTTCTTTGTAATCGCCGTTGATAACTCGCTTGCAGGCAATTTCCAGTCGAAAAACGGGTCCCGCAATTTTATGCGAGAAAAATACCGTCAAAAATACTATTTCTACGATAGCAAGCAAAAGTCCGGGAATAAGAATGTACATCATCGACTTTATTACGGCGTTTATGTTTTTGTCGCGATTTATTTTGGATTCGTTGCCGCTTAAAGTAAATTTTACTTCTTCGAGCGCTTTTCGATATCCTTTCGTTTCGGGGTCGTTTTTGTCCATCATAAGACCGATGTTGTTGTACTTTTCGTTTACCTCGCTGTTTACGCTTTCTACCGACGACGAAATTCCGTTTCGCAATGCGAAAATGAAAATCAGCGACATTATTAAAAGCATTAAAGTCAGCGGAATTAGGAACGATACCATATACGCTCCCTGAATCTCTTTACTTATGAGATAATTCTCTCTTTTGTATTTACTCTTTGCCATTTTTATCCTCCTCGGGATATTCTATTCGTTCGTGAAATATGCCTTTTAGCGCGGGCATAAAACTGTTTGTTATATCGAAGACGTTGCGAAAAGTCAGTCCGCACTCGTCTAATTGTCCTGAAATTACTATTTTGCGCACGTTGTCGTGTATCTTTTTTCGTAAATCGGACTCGCTTTCTCCTTTTAACGATTTCGACATCGCTTCAACTTTGTCTGCAAGCATTAAAATCGCCGTTTCTTTTGTCTGCGGTTTTTCGCCGGGATAGCAAAAATCGTCGGGGTTTATTTCTTCGCCTTCTTTTTTGTTTTCTAACGCTTTTTGATAGAAAGTTCCCGCAAAACCCGTTCCGTGATGCTGAATTATGCCGTTTTTTATTACTTTCGGAATTTTATATTCGTCTATAAGGTCGCAGCCGTCGCCGATGTGAGAAATTAGTATTTTAGTGCTGCGGACAGGCGAAAGTTTGTCGTGCGGATTTTTTTTGTTAAGTTGATTTTCGGTAAAATATACGGGATTTTTAATTTTTCCTACGTCGTGATAATATGCCAAAACTCTGCAAAAAAGCGGATTTGCGCCAACTTTTTCCGCGCCTAACTCCGCAAGATTTCCGACCGCTAAACTATGACTGAAAGTTCCCGGTGCTTCAATAGCGAGTCGTTTCAAAAGTTTATTGCTCATATCGGTAAGTTCCAAAAGCGTGGTAATCGTTATAATTCCAAACATATATTCAAAAAGCGGAAGCGCCATATAAACTATTCCCGTCGAAATAAGCACGTTTAGGCAAGGCGCGGCAAAAATAGTGAAAGGCGTTTGCGAAGAAAGCGCGTTGCACACAAAATTCAATAAAAATTGAAGCAAAATATTTGAAAGCATCATAAAAAGTATCAGCCAAAGCAGGTGCCTTCTATATCGAATTTTTTGCGCGAAATGCGAAACAAATCCGCCTATCGCAAGAATGCTCAACGAAATTGCGATGTTAAATTGCGAAACAAACAGAAAATATATCGTAAAAAACAGCGAAACGAAAACGCCCGTTCGCCTGCCGAAAAGTAGCGAAGTCAAAAGGATTCCCGTAAACATCGGCGCCCACGATATGATATTTGTAGCGCGATTTATAGTTTGCGGCAAATTTCCGTTTTGTTCCGAAATCGTATCTATGACGATTTGCGTTAGCCAGACGAGAAAAAATTGAATTGCGCAAATTATCGCAAGACACAAAAAATATTTTGGCGGCGCTAAAAATTGCGGAATAAATTTTCCCGTATGAACTACGATAAGCACGGCGAACATTATTATCAAAACGAAAATTATTACCGTGTCGACGCTTTGTTTTATTTTGTGTTCGTCTTGTGAAAGTTCCATTTTTTTCTTGCGAAGCGTTTCTAAAATTCTTGCGGCGTCTTCCGAAACCAATTCGTGCGGACGGACAATCGCTTGGTCTTTCATAATCTTAAATTTAACGGGATTTATTGAAGAAACGATTTCCTGCAATTTTTTTTCGTGCGAAACTTTGTCGTAAATAAGAGACGGCGCGGCAATTTTTTCAGCCAATAAAAGTATTGCCGAAAATATTTCTTTGGAATCAACTTCGTCGGTATTTTTTTCGTATTTGGCGGCTAAATCTCTTGCGGCGTCGGCGCAAAATTCGTGAATATTTTCAACGGATTCTATCGCGACGGTTTTTGCGGGTGCGTTTTCCGCGTCGTTCGATATTTCCAAAAATCCGCGTTGGGAGCGCAAATACGGTTCTCTAATGTTGTGTTCTCGCAAAAATTTTTCGCCCTGTTCGTCCGAAGTTACGACAATTCTGTCTAAAAGTCCGTTTTGCGTGGAAGCGAGAAGACGAACCTTAAAATCCGCAAGAATTTCGGGGTTATCCAAGAATACGTTTGAAATTGGCGAAACGAAATTGGTATCCTGATTTTTCGTTAAATTTATAACGCTGTCTATTTTTGCCGCAGTTTTTTCGTACACCGAAAGGTCGAAGCGAAAAACGGGCAAACTTCTTTGCGTTAAAAATTCTTTTTCGACGCTGACTTCATAGTCGGTTTTCATTATGTCGAAAGCGAACGGGGCGGTAATCAATTCTTTTGAAATATCGCCCGTTTGCGGATATGATTCAAATCCGCCGCTTTCGTATCGCGGAAAAAAGACGAAAAGCGACGCAAGAAAAACGACCATAGCCATTCGATATCGCGTAACAAAGGAACGCAACGTCAAAATTTCTTTGTTGGCAAGGTCGAGTTTGTTGGTCTTCTTTTTTTTTGGCAAGCCCATTAGAATTTGACTTTACTCTTTGTCTTCCAACTGCTGTTCGAGTTGTATTCTTTCGAGTTTCTTTTCGTAATACGCTTTTTCCGCCGCTTCGGCAGACGAACGGCTTTCGGTCAATCTTGCCTTTTCCTGTTCCGACGGTCCCGTTCGTTTTCCGCCTCCGCCGCCTCCTCCGCCTCCGCCGCAAGCGACAAAAAGCAAAGCGAGCGCCGAAATAATTAAGCCGTTTAGCAATTTAGTCATAAAAATAACCTCCGATTTTAGTCGTAAAAATTAAAATACTTACCTAAAATAATATTTCGCCGAATCGAAAATCGCTTAAATTTTTGTTTTGCGCTAAATTTTGCGTTTCAAAACGGCAAATATTTATTTTTCGCTTTTTTATAAATTCATTTCTTTGGAATACGCCTTAACTAACGCTTTTCTCATAGAAACATACGCTTCGGGATACGCGAACTGACTCAAAAGCGGCTTGTTTAAGTAATAAATTCTGTACGCTTCCGTTAACTGTTTTCTTTCGATACGTTCATAAATTTCTCCGATGAGTTGTTCCGCTTTAACTTGTTTTGCTTCGGGAGATTGCTCTTTGTGCCGTCTCATAACTTCGTTAAGTTCAAAATCGTCGTAATTGCTTGCGCCCGTGTGAGTGTTTATTCTGGTTTTAACGTCGTAATACGTTTTTGGAGTGGCGTTCATAAAACATTCTGTTTGTTTCGCCTTAAATTTTTTAACGGCTGCGTCCTGTTTTCCCGAATAATACGTTTGCAAAACGCCTTCTAAAAACGCGTCGCTTTTTTGCTGCAATTTTGCCTGCTGACTTAACGCGCTACGAAACTTTTTTATATCGGCGGCGTTTTTCTTTTCAAAATATTTTTGCGCTTTCAACTCTTCGGCTTCGTTTGCCAAACGAATAGAATCGGCTTTTTGCTTCATTCTCGCGTTCATTGCCGCGCCCATTGCGGTTTGAGTTTCTTCCGAAATATGTTCCGACGAAAGCGACGTTTTATAATCGGCGCGTTTTACGTTTCCGCCTTCGGCTTCTATTATCGCTCTGTCTATTCCCGCCGCTTTTACCCTATCGACTCCCGCAGGAGAGAGAACATTGCTTAAATACGCCGACGCTTCTTTGTATCTTTTCGCGGTAACTAACGAATATCCGTATTGAATAAGCGAGTCCTCTCTTTTGTCTATGCTCGCCGAAAGCCCGTCCAATTTCATTCTTGTGGAAGCGATAAAACTCTGATTCAAAAGCGCGCTTGCTCCTTTCAAGTCAAAATTCAATACTTCTATGTGGCGTTTTGCTTCCGAAAGCCGATTTTCGCGAACTATTCCGTTTATAAAAGCGACTCTGTTGTCTATGTTTTCTTTAAGATAATCCGCGTCTTTTTTCGCCTGAATTCTTTTTCGCCAGTCCTCTATTTCTCTGTTGCCCATTTCCAAATATTTAAGATTTTCTATGGCGTAATTATAATCGACTTCGGCTTTTTTGTAATCTCCCGAATTTATATTATTAGAAAACGAATTTTTAAGCGTCGCCGTTACGCTTTTCATTTTTTGATTTATTATGCCCGCAAATTCGTTCATTTTGCTCACGTCCACGATAGACATTCTATTATATAAGGTATGCAAATTTGCAAAATTCGGTCTGGGCTGCAAAACTTCTTTGTTAAAAATTTCGACGAGTTCGTTAATTTTTTGCACTTTGGCATACATATTTTTGAGGCGAACTTCTTCTTCTTCGAGCGAAATTTGCGCTTCCAATTCCGAAAGTCGAAACAAAATATAACGTTTGTTCGGGTCGTTTTCCGCTTTCTTTTTAAGTTCGGACACGACGCTTTTTGCGTTTTGTATAGCCCTTGACTGCGACACTCCCCCGCCGCTCGATTCTCTGCTTGCCGCGACAAATCCATAATACGCGCTCTGAATAGTCGTATCGATGAAATCCTGACTCAAAAATTCGTTTTTATCGTTTTTATTCGCAAACGAAACTAAAACCGCGAAAAAAATCGCGAGAAAACATTTAATTTTCATTATTATCCCTCCTTGTTTTAATAGTTTTTTAGCCGCTTTTCAAAAAAAATTAAAAAAATCATAATAAAATATAATTTTTCCCGCACTTGCTTTTGGAAATATTGTATATTTCGTCAAAGAAATTAAAAATTTATAAAAAACAAGGAGTAATTTAATGAATGCAAAAGGTTCAAAAAACGCTCGCGAAAATAGAGGCGCGGCTTCAATTATGAGATGCGCCGTTTGCGGCGAAGAGAGAAAACCTATAAGAATGATGTCTCTTAACAGAAACACGATGGGTTATGAATGTAAATGCGGACTTTTGACGAAATCAAGAGCGCCGATAAGTTTTTAAACGCGAATTTACAAAATTTTTCAAAAAAAGCAGGGGGCGCAAATTGATATTTCGCCCCTTTTTTGTTTGTTTTTTGTAAAATCTTTGTTTTTTGTGGCGATTAGGACGGTTTTAGTTTTAGGTTTTTTGGTATTTTTGTTGTGAAATTTTGGAGTATTAAACATTTTTTTTAATTTGGAGGTCTCTTTATGAGAAAGTTGGTTATTTTGGCGGCGTTGTCTTTGACAGCCGCGTTGTTTGCGCAAGAAGCGCAAGAGGTAGAAGAAGTAGAACAGATTGACGAATCTGTTGAAGAAGTAGAAGCGGTTGAAGAAGCGGCTCCTGCGCCCAAACACACGCCTGCGGTCGCAAAAGTAGAAGCGGCTCCCGCCGTCGTCGCGGAAGTGAAGGAAGTGAAAGAAGAGAAAAAGAGCGAGTATCCGAAAATCAAGCAAAGCGGCGGAGTTAATATTACTCCCCGTATAGAAGTCGGCAGACAAACGGATGAAAAAGGAGAAAAATTTGACGGAATGGTACCGCAAAATCGTCGTTTTATGTTTACTTGGGGTTATAAATTAAACGTCGCGGTAAACGAACAACTTGATTTAACTTTCCGTTTGTCAGACCCGTGGGGAGAAACTTTTGGCGCGACAATTTACGGTTCGGGAAACAGTTTTAGAATGAACAGCAGTTCCAGCGGATTGCTCGGAGTGGCGCTACCAAATGCGTATTTTACTTGGAAACCGTTGGACGTACTTTATTTTTCGGGCGGTTTGTTAAATGTCGCAAGCAACACCGCGCTTGATTTGCAGGCGGCTTATACGAGAAAAGACCCTACGCGCGCTTTCGGCAACGAATACGGAAATTCGCTTGCGGGATTTGATTTTACGGTTCCCGTAAGCAAAACGGTAAAAGTTTTCGCGACTGCCGGTATTGCAAATCAATTTTCTACTCACTACTATAGATTGCAAGGTTATGTTGTTTATAATGGAGACACGCTGGCTGTGAAAGACACGCTTGGCGCTTATAGCGACGGAAGAATTATCGTAGGTGCCGATTTGTCTTTTGCCGATAAAATGATTACCGTTAAACCGAACGTAAATATAATGACGACGGGTAAAACGCTTATTCCTTTTGTTGAAAAAGTTAAAGACGAAAACGACGATGAGAAAGATGTTCTCAAAGCCAAAGAAGTTTATAGAGGATTGCTTATTTCCGAAGGCATTGACGTAAACGTAAAAATTACAAAACAACTTTCTGTTAACGTCAACGGCGGCGCGCTTCATCATAAAGTAGAAGACGTCGCTCCCGACACGGCTATCGCCAAGCATAACGCCAGAGGAAATTACCTTATGGCAACGGGAGGAATTGAACCCGTATATACGTTTGGCGGAGAAAACGGCAAATTGTTTACCGCCAGAGTAAAATACGCTATCGACCGTTTGAAAAACAACGCCGACGATTCGATAAGAGTGAGTAAAGAAGTCGCTCTCGGACACCACGTCGACGCGCGTTTTGGCGTAGCGGTTAATGAAAAATTTTCGATTACGCCGCGTTTGCGTTATTGGAACAGCGACGCAAAAACTTATTATGACAGAGCGCTTAGCAAAACGTCTACATATACATATACGAACAAAGACGGTAAAAAAGAAGAAGAAAAAGTGCCGTATGGAAGCAAAAACGAAAGCGCATTTTCTTTCTTCCGTTGGGAAATCGGATTTGCGGCGTCGTTTTAATTGTTTGATAAGAATTTGAAACTGTTTAAGGTTTTAAAACGGGGCGGGGAGAAATTTCCCGTCCCGTTTGTTTTTTTGGGGTTTGTGCAAAATTTTCGTTTGTTTTTCATATTTTTCCCCTTTATCGCGAACAAATAAAGTATTTTATATGAAAATTGGAACTCGGACTTCCAATTTTCATAAACAAGGAGTAAGTTATTATGTTTAAGGATGTTAATCGTATGATATTTGCGGAAAAAATACAAAAATCGCTTAAAAACGCGCCTGTTTCCGCGATTTTGGGACCGCGTCAATGCGGAAAAACGACGTTTGTAAAAATGTTGGCAAAAAATAACGACGACTTTATTTTGCTTGATTTGGAACGTCCGTCGGATAAAAATCTTTTGCAGGACGCGGAAAGATTTTT
>WRFX01000066.1 GCA_009787445.1 Chitinivibrionia bacterium
TTCCACTCCAAAATCCTAGAACGAATTATATACTTGTTTTTCATTCTGTCCTCCATAAGTTTAACATAAAATAATTTATGCCTAACTTATCTTGAACCTAAATATAATATATTTTTCAGTAAAATGCGGAAAAATTTTATTTATCTTGCAAAATTACCGCAAAAAAAAGTTTGACAGGAAAAATAAATACTATTTTTACCGTAAAAAATGCAAAAAAAGCGATTATATAAAACACAATTACGCGGAGAACGCATTATGAAACAAAATATTTACGACTTAAATCTTGAAGAATTGCAAGAAAAAATTATCGAATTTGGCGAGAAAAAATATCGCGCAAAACAAATTTTCGACGCAATATTTCCCTGCGGAATAAATTCGATTTACGACATTAAAAATATTCCGCAAAATTTACAAATAAAACTCGACGAAAAATTTGAATTTGTCGCGGCAAAAATCGTAAAAACAAAAGTATCCGCAATAGATAATTCCGTGAAATTCGCGCTGAAATTGCTCGACGACTCAATAATCGAAAGCGTAATTTTGTACGCGAAAGACAGAAGAACGCTCTGTTTGTCAAGTCAGGTCGGTTGCGCGCTGAACTGCGCGTTTTGCGAAACGGCAAAAATGGGTTTTAAGCGAAATTTATCGAGCGGCGAAATTTTATATCAGTTAGTTGTCGCAAACAATTACCTCAAAAATTTCGGCGAAAAAATTACGAATATCGTATTTATGGGAATGGGCGAAGCGTTAAGCAATTTTGATAATTTTGAAAAAGCGTTTTTTGCTATTCACGACCAAAAAATATTCGGAATCGGAACGCGAAAAATCACGGTTTCGACCGCGGGGGTAATTCCGAGCATAAAAAAACTTATAGAAAGAAAAATTCCCGTCGATTTGGCGATTTCTCTCAATGCGGCGACAGATAAAATACGAGACGAAATTATGCCGATAAACAAAAAATATCCTATCTCGCAACTTTTAGAAATTTCCAAAGAATACGCAAAAGAAGGCGACAGAAAAGTTATGTTTGAATACGTTATGATTTCGGGCAAAAACGACGGCGAAAACGACGCGAAACAACTTGTAAAATTGCTGAAAAATATTCCGTGCAAACTGAATTTGATACCGCTTAACGATTGCACAAACGCTCTTGTTTGCTCTTCGGAAGCGCAAATTGAGCCGTTTACAAAAATTATTTACGACGCGGGAATAAGAGTTATGGTTCGCAGAAGCGGCGGAAAAGACATCGGCGGCGCGTGCGGTCAGTTGGCAGGAAATTTAACGTAAAATTTAAGATAATATTTTATATGTTTGCAGATTCTACCGCTTTTATTATTGCGCGACTTAACGCCTCGACGGAAGAATTTCCGTGCGCCTTAAACACGTTTCCTTTAAGTCCTAAAATCGGCGCGCAGCCGTAACTTGAACTGTTGAATTGCTGCATTTTTTTTATCGCTTCGGGAGGAAGTAAATTTTGAATTTTCATTTGAATAAAATGATACAAACTTTCGCTTGTTTTAAGAATCGCGTTTCCGCAAAATCCGTCGCAAACGATAACGTCTACTTTTCCGTCAAAAATTTCGTTGCCTTCTACAAATCCGAAAAATTGTTCGCCAAATTCTTTTTTCATCATTGCGGCTGCCTCTCTAACGGCGACGGTTCCTTTGTATGTTTCTCTTCCTATGTTTAATATTCCGATTTTCGGTTTACTCTCTTTGGTAATTTTTCTGTAATATTTTTCTCCCAAAATTCCAAAATGAAACAAATGTCTCGGCGAACATTCCGCATTTGCGCCAATATCGAGCAAAACCGTCTGTTTTTCGCTTATGGTTGGCATCGCTATCGCAAGAGCCGCCCGTTCAATTCCCGCTTCTCGTCCGAGCAAAAACAACGCCGACGAATAAAGCGTTCCCGTGTCGCCCGCCGAAAACGACGCGCAAACTTTCTTGTCTTTTTGAAGCAATACGCATTTTATTATGGATAAATCGTGCGCCGTGCGCCACAATCGACTAATATTGTTGATAGCATTGCCCTGCGGTTTTGAATCGCAAATGGAAAAACGCTCGGAATTGAAAACAATATCCGCGCAAATTTTTGAAAACTCCGCTTTTATTTCGGCTTCCGCTCCGCAAAGCGTGAAAGATACGCTTTCGTCAAGTTTTTGACTTGCAGACAAAACTGCTTTGCTCAAAACGCAAACTCCGCCGTCGCCGCCGTGCATATCGACGGCAATCCGAAACTTTTGCATAATCAATCTTCTTTTATAGAAAGCACTTCTTTGCCGTCGTAATATCCGCAAGCGGGACAAATTCGATGCGACAATTTTGGCTGTTTGCAATGCGAACAAACGCTCGGCATAGACGCGTTAAGCGCGTGATGAGAACGACGCATATCTCTGCGCGAACTCGAAACTCTTCTCTTTGGAACCGCCATTTTCTAACTCCTGTTTTATTAAAAATTTTTATTTTTTCACCATTTTTTTAAGAACCGCCCACTGACCGCAATCGCCTGCGGATTCGTGCTTTTCTTCAAAAATTATTCCTTTGCAATCTTCTTTGCACAGCGGCTTCATCGGAATTTGCGTAAAAACGTCGTCGTGAATCGTCTGCGCAAAATCAATTTTTTCGTTTTCGTTTTTATAACGATAACAATCAAAATCGTCGTCTGCGAAATCGTCGTTTTCATAAACAATAAAAAAACGAACTTCGCCGCTAATTTTTTGCCGAAAATTTTCCAAACACCTCGAACACTCGCAATCGATTTCGGTTTCGTATTTCGCCAAACACGAAATATTTGCGCGATTCCTTTCGGTTTTAAGCGAAACTTCAACATTTTTGCCGCCGATTTGCAGCGCAATATTAAAATTGCGTTCGCCTTCGGGTATTTTTTTTATTTCTAAAAGCATAATTGCCGCTAAAATAATAATTGCCGCAAACGTTTGTCAAGTATTTAAAAAATCATATTCTTTCTTAATTCTTATTTTTTTTATTTTTGTTTTGTCGGCGTCTAATATATTGTATATAAATTTTCCTTGCGCAACGGTGTCGCCGATTTTTGGAATATCGCCCGCCGCCAAACACAAAAAGCCGTTGAAAGTTTTTATTTCCGAATATTTTTCAAGTACGCTTTGTTCAATCCATTCGCGATATTTTACAATTTCGTCGCTTCCTTTTAGCGTAATTTCGTTTAGCGATTTTTCGCCGTCGCAATACAGCGCTTTCCAATAATTATAAATATCGTATCTGCCGACGGCTCCGTCAAATCCGCCGTATTCGTCGACTAATAATACGAAATCGGAGTCGTTTTGTAAAAAATAATTGTGCAAATCCCCTATGGTTTTCGTGTTTGGAAACCAAAGTGGCGCAAATTCTTTAACGGTTCCTAAAAAAGAACGATAAAAAACGCTTTTTATTTCGTCGTTTTCGTATAAAATTCCCGCTTCGTCTTGCGAAAGTTTGTTTTTTTCGTCGGTATTTTTTATTATTTTCAGCGAATTTCTGTTTCGCGCTATTTTTGAAATGCTTTTTTCAGTCAAATCTATAAATCCCGTTATCATTTCGCCCGCGTTTTCGGAAATTTTTTTGTTTGCGACCGCTTCTTTTACAGCGATAACATATTCGTCGCCCGTAACGAACGGATTTGGAGTTTGAAGCAAATATCGATAATTCATTCTTAAAATATAAAGGTTGAACGAGTTTATTTTTTTCCAAAAAACCTCGCCGTATTTAAGCGCAAAACTAACGACAGGCGCAACAAGTCGCGCTATAAACATATAATTTCCGACGGCTATTACCTTTGGCGTTATCTCGCCGAAAATTAAAATAATAACCGTCGTGCAAACGGAAATCAATAGCAAATTATCGTTAAAAAACGTCCCGAATAATTGTTCCAAACCCGAAATCGCGACGATATTTACGAAATTGTTTCCCAAGAGTAAAAAAACCAAAAACAAATTGCTTTTCATAAGGATTTCGTAAATTTTTTGTCCGACGCCGCTTTCGTTTTTAAGGATTTCGTATTTTTCGCGCGGAATTGAAAAAATTGACGTTTCGGAAAACGCGAAAAACGCCGAACAGCACAACGCGGCAATAGTAATTACAAGCCAAATCATAATTTTTTTTCTCCGTTTTTTTCGTCGTTTTCTTCATCGAATCCTAATTCGCGAGTAGTTATTCCGCTTGCGTTAAACAAAACTACAAATTCGCCTTTTGGAGTGCGTTTTTCAAAAAATTTTAAGATTTTTTTCGGCGTTGCGCGAATAAATTCTTCGTAAATTTTCGTCAGTTCGCGAGCGACAACCACAGGAATATCGCCGAAACAGTCGTCCATTTCCTGCAAAACTTTTATTATTCTATACGGCGATTCGTAAAATATTACCGTTCTTTTTTCGTTTTTAAGTCCTTCAAAGATTTTTTTTCGTTTTGCGGATTTCGGCGGCAAAAAATTTTCAAAAATAAATCTTTCGCTCGGAAGTCCGCTTGCGACAAGCGCAGTAACAAACGCCGACGCGCCGGGAAGCGATACGATTTTCACGCCGTTTTTTATCGCTTCGCGCACGATATAAAACGCGGGGTCGGCAATTCCGGGCGTTCCCGCGTCGGTTATCAGCGCAATATTTTTGCCGCTTTTCATAAATTCTATAAAATTTTCGCTTACTTTCGTTTCGTTGTGGTCGTGATACGATTTCATTTTTACTTTGCTTTCAATTCGTTTCAGCAAAATTGCGCTGTTTCGCGTGTCTTCGGCGATAATCAAATCGACTTCGCATAAAATTTTTTTTACGCGAATCGTTATGTCGTCAAGATTTCCGATAGGAGTAGGCGCAAGATAAAGCATTTTTTTCCTCAATAATACGAATTTGAGCGAGCGTCAAGAAATTCCTGCAAAATTACGCAAGCCGCAACATTGTCTACGCATTCTTTTTTCGCGCGTTTTTTCTTGCTTTTCGTTTTTATTAAAATACTACCCGCTTTTATGGAACTAAAACTTTCGTCCTGAAAATTTATTGGAAATTTTTTGTTTAACTTGCAATTTAATTCTTCGGCAAATCGGCGAATTTCCCTGCTCATTTGCGTTTCGTTATCGTCAATGTCAAGCGGGAGTCCTATAACCAATTCGTCGGGATTTTCTTCGTTTATAGCCGATATGATTTCCGAAAAATAATCGGGCGCAAATTTGCGGTCTATCATTTTTTTTGACCTTGCAAGCACAGCGTTCGGGTCGCTTACCGCGCATCCGACCCTGCGCCTGCCGTAATCGATACAAAAAAATTTCATTTATAGAATATTGTCTTCTTTTTCAATAAGTCCTTTTTTCGTGTTGAAAAAATACACCGCGCCGCCAACCGCGCCGAATAAAACAATCAACAAGACGACGGGACCTACGGGAAATCCGCCTTTAAGCGGCGCGTCAACAAGTTTGCAATCGGTCAAAGAAATATATCCTTCGCCGCTGCTCGTTTTGACAAAAGCCCATAATTCGCTTTCCGCTAAAACTTCCAAACGCTGCCCCTGAGGCGCGTTTCTTGCGCCGACCGTACTGCTACCAACTTCGACGTTTGCCCTAACTACCGCGCCCATCGGATTTGTTATAATCGCATAGCGCTTCGTTTCCGTTTGACCGCTCGCCATTGCAAACGCGAGCAAAATCATTGTAATTAAAATAATTTTCTTTCTCATTTTTTTTCTCCGCAAATTTCTAAAATTTTATTTTTCATAAACCCATAACTCTCATTTTCTAATCTGGCACTATAAGAAATATACCATAAATTTTGCATTTTTGCAATTCTTTTTGCGTCCAAACGCATAAAATCTTTTTCGGTAGTTACCAAAACCGCTTGACAAGCGGAGTTTAGCGTTTCGTAATCTTTGTCGCAATATTTGTGATGGTCTGGAAAAAACAGATATTTGTTCTCTTTTTTCGTTAATTTGTTCACGCTGTCCAAAAATCTTTGCGGACGAGCGATTCCGCAAAAACATAAAATTTCATCGTCAAAATTTAATTTTTTTTCGCCCGAAACTGCGTTTATAAATTCGTCGGCGACAAATTCTACAATACAATTATTCCCGTATTTTATCTTTTTTTGCGACAATATAATATCCGCTCTTTCAAGAGATTTTACAGGTTCGCGAAGCATCCCAAGGGGCAATATATTATCCGTTAAATCGTTTGGCGCAAGTATTACGACGTCTAAATCGCGCCAAAAATCGCGACGCTGAAATCCGTCGTCCATTACGCCTACAATGTTTTTAAGTCCGAAAGCGCGAAGTTTTTTTTCGGCTCTTTTTCGGTTTGCGTCTATGGCAAGCCAAAGTTTTTTACGATGTTTTTTTAACATTAGCGGCTCGTCGCCTACCGCTTGCCAGCAAGTTTCGTTATTTGGCGACACAATTTCGGTTTGTTTGGACAATCTTTTGTATCCGCGTGAAAATAAGACGGGCGTTTTGCCCGCTTCTTCTATTTGCGCAATAATCCAGTCGGCAATCGGCGTTTTTCCGCTTCCGCCAGCGCGAATTCCTCCGACGCTTATTACGGGAAAGTCAAGTTTTTTCGGCAAAAACTTGTCGTAATACCGATTTCGCAAATTTATGACAAAAAGATATATAAACGATAAAAAACGCATTATAAAAACCTCATTTTATTTCAACGAGTTCTTTTTTATCGTTTCGGTAAAATTTTTTTACAACGTCGCGTCTTAACGGAGTATCAAAATTTATTTTCCCGTTGCTAAAATACATCATTTGTCTGTTTGTATCCCAAATAATATCCCAGCAAACTTGCGGAGTATCGTCTATAATCCACAAATTGCTTTCTTTGTATTCGGGCGAATTTACGCTCATTTTTTTTACGACAGTTTTGTCCATAATTTTCTCCTTTTTACATATAAAAATAATATTTGCCGCGCAAACGCAACCAAAAAAAAAGGAGCGTATAAACCAAATACGCTCCCGTAAATCAAAATATAGCCGATTTCTCGGATATAATACTAATTACCAACTGCAATTATTTCCGCGCCACGTTGAGTATAAAGTTGTGTCGCTTAATATGGTAATACTTGCACCGCCTATACCGACAATATTGCCGCTACTGTTTTTCCAACCGTTAAATGTACAACTACCGCTACCGTCAATTGCATTCGGCAACCACCACCCTCCCGCAGGTAGCTTGTATGTCTTTGTTGAAGCGCCGTTCGCACCTTCAATTATACCCGGATTCGCTACAAGAGTAACATCGTATTCTGTAAGCGACACTTCAAGAGTAGCTTCACAACCCATAAGACCAATTCCGCCTGCAACCATCAGGCAAACTAACGCGCACAAAATCATTAAAACTTTTTTCATAAAAACCTCCAATTTTTAAATTTTTGAAAAACAAATCCCAAATTACCGCGCAAAATATAATATTTGCCAAATATAAAAAACGAAAAAATGTAAATTTTGTAAATTTTTTTGCTTCGACAAACGAAAAATTGTAGTTCTTTTTTATTTTACGCTCGGACAAAACGTATTTTAACGTCGAAATTTACAACTATTTTAACGAAAATTAAAAATGAAAATTAAAACGGCGTTTTTTTTATTTATTTTGCTTTTTTTTAGCGGATGCGCGTATATAAACACGCTTTACAACGGCGCTTCGTCGTATAAAAAGGCGCAAAGAACCGAAAAACAAGCGCAAAGAATGTCAAAAGATTCCGCGCAAACGGCAACGCAAACAAATCCGCTTTACAAACGCGCCGTAGAAAAAGCGGACAAAACGCTTTTGGAATATCCAAAATCCGAAAAAGCGCACGACAACGCGTATTTTCTCAAAGGAATTTCGCTTTTTTCTATGGGAGAATTTATATCGGCGACGGACGCTTTTGAAATAATTTTGGAATATTATCCCGAAAGTAAATATGTGCCGCGAACGTATTTGTTTCTTGCAAAATCATACGCGAAATTAGAAGATTTTTTAACCGCCGAAACTTATGTAAATACGCTTTTGGAAAAATTTCCGAATATGAAAAACAATCGCGATTTAATAATGTTGCGAGCAGATTTGGCGGTGGAGTTAGAAGGAAAATTCGCCGCAATTTCCGCATTGGAAAAACGACTTGAAGAAGCGACGAACACTCTCTCAAAGTTATTGATAATAGAACGGCTTATGGGCTTGAATATGGAAAACGGCGATTACGAAAAAGCATATTCTTATACCGAAAATATGCCCGCGTTTGATAAAAAACATTGGCAAATTTATTACAAAATAGAATTTCGTAAATTGCAATGTTTGCGGCAAATTTATAAGCGCGACGAAGCGATAGAATTAGCCGATTTTATGTTAAAACGACCGAATTATTTATATAATAGAAGCGAAATTATGCTCGAAAAGGCAATAACTTTTGTAGATATGGGAAAATACGACGACGCGATAAGAGTTTTTGAAGATATTATTGCAATAAGCGGCGACAGAAAAATTCGTTGTAAAACGTGGTACGAATACGCGGGCGTAAATATTGACGTAAAAGGACTTTTGGACACGGGAAAAGTGCAATTGGACAGCGCGTTGTCGCTCGTCGGCGACGATATTGAAATGCGGCTTGTAATAACAAAACGTTTGGACGGACTAAAAAATATTGCCGATTTGCAAAAGAAAATGGAAGAATCAGACCCGTTTGAGCCGATTGACAGCGCGTATTATAGGTACAGAATCGGCGAAGAATATTGGCTTTCGGCTACTTTGCCAGATTCTGCGTTAGTATATTTCGATTCCTTAATAACTTCTTTGAAAACTCCCGACAGCACTCGCGCAAAAGCGCTTTATTCAAGGGCGTACATATTAAAATCGATTAAAAAAGACACTATTGAAGCGGAGCGTATTTTTAACGAAATAATAGAAAAATATCCGCATTTTGAAGCGGCAAAATCGTCGCAAATAATGCTGGAAATTCCCGTAACTTTAATGACGCGGCGAGATTCCGCAAACGTGCAATTTGCGGCTGCGGAAAAACTTTTTTTGGAATCGCAGGAAAGTTATTCGCAAGAGGCGTATTATGCATATCTTCTTTGCGCGTTAAAATTTCCCGATATTAAAGACGTAGCGGCAAAAGCGCTTTTTTCGGCTGGCTGGGTAGTAAATAAACGCGATTTTGCCGACGATGGAGTCGTCGATACCGCAGTTGTGAAAATTTTCGTTCGGCTTTGCAACGAATATCCCGAAAGCGAACATTGCAAACAAGCCGAAACTATGATGAATGCCAACGAAGTGAAATCTTACGCGACGCAATATACCGCAAGAAACGAAATCGCCGTCGATATTCCCGCCTCGACGGAAGACGAAACCGAAGGCGAACAAGCCGACAAATCGCGCAGAAAAGCGGTTCTTCCCGATTTTCAGAAATGGTTGTAGAATATTTTTATGGCTTTGGCAAAAAAATATCCGTTTGTAATTCCTTTTTGCGCAATTATGTTTTGCGATAATATTTTATACGAAAAAGCATTGGATTTTCTTAAAATCGAACTCGGCGAAACCGCAAAATTAGTTGAAAATATAGATTTTTCCAAAGAAACCGATTATTACGACGGCGAAATGGGCGAAAATATTAAAAAAACTTATATAGTTTTTAAAAATCCGATGGAAAGGGAATTTTTGTCGCGATTAAAAATAAAAACTAACGAATTTGAACAAAATTTTGCAAAAAACAAAAAAAGGCAAATAAATTTAGACCCCGGTTACATAACGAAAGATAAATTTGTTTTGGCGAGCGCAAAGGATTATTTTCACAGAATTTCAATCGGCGACGGAATTTTTGCGGAAGTTACCGTTCATTTTGCGGCAAACGATAAAATTCGCAGATTTTCGTGGACTTACGCCGATTATTTGCTTGAACCTGTGCGTGAATTGCTTGTTTTCGGTCGGCATTTGGCGAATAAATTATAAGGTTTGGGGGTTTTATTTTAACAAATTCTTTTTTCAAAGCGAGAAATATAGTATTTTCTGCTTGTTAATATCCAAAAAAGGAGCGAAACAATGACTTGGAAAAACAAAGAAACGTGGACGAACGACGATATTGTTACATATTATCGCGGAAATAAAAACGCCTACGCTTTATGGGGTCCCGATATGCATTACGGATATTGGGAAAAAGGCGTGTTCAGTCAGCGCAAAGCCGCAAGAAGAATGAACGAAAAAGTCGTAGAAAAAATTAAAATAACCAAAGACGATTACGTTTTGGACGCGGGCTGCGGAATCGGCGGAAACGCGGTTTGGCTCGCTTCCACGTTTGGCTGTAAGGTAGTCGGCATAAGCATAGTTCCCGAACAGATAGAAACGGCGAAACAGCGCGCAAAAAAAGCGGGAGTAGAAAATTTGTGCGAATTTGTTCTTATGAATTATATGGATTTGCAGTTTCCCGACGAAACTTTTAGCGTGGTTATGGGACTTGAAAGTATTTGTTACGCCGACCCGAAAAGCGAATTTACAAAGGGCGTTTTTCGAGTTCTCAAAAAAGGCGGGCGTTTCGGAATGGCGGACGGATTCGCCGCAAAAGACGTTTATGAAGGCAATGAAAAACGGCTTTTTAGTCGCTGGATGGACGGATGGAAACTCAACAATCTCGACACTCCGAAACTTTGGAAAAAATACGCCGAAGAAGCGGGTTTTGCGCAATTTGATTACGACGACGTTACAAAAAAAGTTATGCCGTCGGCTTGGATTATGGTAATATTTTCGTCGTTTATGTTTCCTTTGCACATTTTGGAAAAATTTATAGAGATAAAAGATTATCCGACCGACGCGATGTTTCATCAGTTTTTTGTAATAAAACGCGGACTTATGGAATACGGAATTTTTTGGGCAAACAAAGGAGAATAAAAAAATGAGTTGGAAAAATAAAGTAACTTGGGAAAACAAAGACGTCGTAAAATATTATTTGGATTCGGCTTGGGCTTTTGAGAAACTTTGGGGACCCGATATGCATTACGGATATTGGGAAAAAGGCGTAAAATCGCAAAAAATGGCTTCTCGCAGAATGAACGAAAAAGTCGTAGAAAAAATTGAGATAACAAAAGACGATTACGTTTTGGACGCGGGTTGCGGAATCGGCGGAAATTCGATATGGCTCGCCCAAACTTACGGCTGCAAAGTCGTCGGAGTAACCATAGTGCAGGAACAAATAGACACGGCGAAACGTCGCGCAAAAGAAGCGGGAGTAGAAAATCTGTGCGAATTTATTCTTATGGATTATATGAATTTGCAATTTCCCGACGAGACGTTTAGCGTGGTTATGGGACTTGAAAGTATATGTTACGCCAATCCGAAAAGCGAATTTATAAAAGGGGTTTTTCGAGTTCTCAAAAAAGGCGGACGTTTCGGAATGGCTGACGGATTTGCCGCGAAAGAAATGTATGAAGGCGACGAAAAACGTCTTATGGGTCGCTGGATGGACGGATGGAAACTCAACAATCTTGAAACGATGAACAAATGGAAAGAAAACGCGGAAATTGCGGGTTTTTCTTCAATAAATTACATAGACATAACAAAAAACGTACTGCCGACGTCGAGAATTATGCTTGCGTGGTCGCTTTTTTCGATTCATTGGCATATTTTGGACAAATTTTTTGAAATTCGCGATTATCCCAACGACGCTTTGTGGTATCAGTATTGGGCGATTAAAAAAGGATTGGCTAAATATGGAATTTTTTGGGCGGTTAGGTGAAGGATTGGCTTTGTTTAATTCGGCATTGATAACTTTCAATTTGAATTTTTATTTTTTAACTTAAAAAAATAGTATATTTAACGACAAAAATCACTAAAAAAACAAAAAAAAGACAAAAATTAAAGGAGAAAATTTATGAAATACGTAATAGCGGTCGGCGACGGAATGGCGGACGAGTTTATCGAAGAACTCGGTTCAAAATCGCCCGTAGAATACGCAAATACGCCAAATTTGGATTTGGTAGCGCAAAAAGGAATTTGCGGAATGGTAGATTTAATTCCCAAAGGATTCGCGCCCGGAAGCGATATAGGAAATATGTCGCTTATGGGATACGCCCCGCAAAAATATCATACCGGACGCGCTCCCATAGAAGCCGCGAGCATCGGCATAAAACTCGCCGAAAACGAAACCGCTTTTCGATGTAATCTCGTTACCATAAAAGACGGAATTTTAGACGATTATTCCGCAGGACACATAACGACCGAAAGCGCAAGCGAAATTATAAGCGATTTGCAAAAACTTAACTGCGAAAAGTATCGTTTTTATTTGGGAACTCAATATCGACACATTTTGGTCGTAAAAGATATTGAAATTAAAGAAGAAACTCTTACGCCGCCGCACGACGTTATTAGTCAAAAAATTGCGAATCGCGGTCCTAAAAACGTAATTTTACAGGAAATTTGCGAAAAAGCGCGCGAAATTCTTAAAAATTGCGCACAAAATAAAAAACGAATAGAGGAAAAACAAAAACCCGCGACCGATATTTGGCTTTGGGGCGAAGGACACGCGGCGAAATATCCGTCTTTACAAGAGCGATACGGAATTACGGGAGCCGTAATTTCGGCGGTGGATTTGGTAAAAGGGATAGGCGTTTTGGCGGGAATGGAAGTTGTAAACGTAGAAGGCGCGACGGGATATTTGGGAACGAATTACGCGGGAAAAGTCGCCGCCTGCCGCGAAGCGCTTAAAAAACACGATTTTGCGCTTGTCCATTTGGAAGCGCCCGACGAAACCTCGCACGAAGGCGATTTGAAGAAAAAAATTCAGGCGATAGAAGAATACGACAAATTTATCGTCGGCGAAATCATAAAAATGCAAAGCGAATACGCGGATTTAAGCGTAATGGTTTTGCCAGACCATCCGACTTTTGTTCGCACGAAAACGCACGCGCTCGGCAAAGTTCCGTTTGCGGTTTTTGGACCAAAAGTAGTAAAAGGAAATTCTAAATCGTATTGCGAAAGAAGCGGCGAAGCGTCTAAAATCGTGATAAACAGCGGCGAAGAATTATTTGACAAATTCATTAAAGGCGGATTTGTTGGGTAATCGTTTCGTCGAAAAAATTTTTGTTCTTTTGTGCGATATTTTTGCGATAAGCGGCGCGTTTTGGCTCGTATTTTATCTTCGATACAAAAGCGGTTTGTTCGCGAATTTTTTTAATCCTCAACTCGATTTTGTCGCGTATATCGTTCCGTCGTTCATAATGACCGCGTTTTGGCTCGCTTTTTATTTTTTGAACGGACTTTATCGCGACTGGTTTTCGGAATCGCGCTTGGACGAAGTTTTTATCGTTGCGAGAACGATAATTATCGGAATCGCGATAATTTTTTGTATGGTTTCAAGCGAGCAAATTATCGAGTTCGTAAAAACGGGCAAATTTTACGGAATTTTTTCGCATAGCCGCGTTTCGCTGCTTTTGTCTTACGGCTTAACGCTTCTTTTAACCGCGACTTTGGCGCGATTTTCTATGCATTCGCTATATCAATATTTATACAAAAACGGAATTGCAAATCAAAATATCGCGGTAATCGGGGCAAATACTTCGGGACTGAATATTATAAAAGAAATGAATAAATTTCCTCATTTGGGCTATAAAATTGTCGGATTTATCGATAACGATACTTCCAAAAAAAATTTTGACGAATATGAAATTTTGGGCAAGATAGAGAATATTTCAACAATCGCAAAAAATAAAAAAATTACGGGCGTAATCGTTTCTCACATAACGGATTCCGCAGACGAAATTACCGAAATTTTGAATCATTGCAGCAGCGAAAATATTACCGTTTATATGATTCCGTCGCTTATGGACGTAATTACGGGGCAGTTAAAAACGCAGCAAATTTGCGGCGTTCCGTTGGTGGTTTTACTCGAAAATCATTTGCCGCGCTGGCAGGCGCAAATAAAACGTCTTTTTGATATTTTTACGGCAATTTTCGCGCTTTTGCCGTTTATGCCGATTTGGATTATCGTCGCGATAATAATAAAACTTACCGACAAAGGTCCCGCAATTTTTTCGCAGGAAAGAATTGGACGAAACGGCAAACCGTTTATTATGTATAAATTTCGTTCGATGTATATAGACGCCGAAAAGAAAAGCGGTCCTCAATGGGCGACGGAAAACGACCCGAGAATTACGCCTTTCGGAAGATTTTTGCGAAAATCAAGAATCGACGAGATTCCGCAGTTGTTTAACGTTCTAAAAGGCGAAATGAGCATTGTAGGTCCGCGTCCCGAAAGACAATATTTTATCGATAAACTTTCAAAAGAAATTCCGTGGTATGTAAAACGTCTCAAAATGAAACCGGGAATTACCGGTTGGGCGCAAGTCAAGCACAAATACGACGAAACGATAGAAGACGTAAAAATCAAGGTTATGTACGACCTTTATTATTTTGAAAATATGTCTATTCTTTTGGATTTAAAGATTATTTTTCAGACGGTTATGGTGGTTCTTACGGGCAAGGGAGCGAAATAGGATTTTTTAATAAACTTTTAGATTGTCGTCATAAACTTCTACAAAGTCGCCTTTGGGTTTTAATATTCCGATACCGAGTTTTTTCGCTTCTTCTCTAACGCCTTTTTCAAAACTCATTGCGGCAAAACCCAAATAAAGTTTATGATTGGCAAAAATAGGAAACAATTTCTTGAATTTCGTGGCTTTATTTTCAACTAAATCTTTAATATCGTCTTCTCGCGCTCTGCTTTTGGTCTCTATTATGCAAACGGAAACGTCGTTTGTTAGCAAGACGTCGTATTCGGATTCTATTTTTTCTCCGTC
>WRFX01000067.1 GCA_009787445.1 Chitinivibrionia bacterium
GTCTTCGGAAAAGATAACATATTGTCTACTAAAACATCGCCAATATTATATATACTATCATTGCCTATATACGAAAACTGTTCTATAAAACCGTCGCGAATTATTGTAAAGTATCCTTTTTGATATGCGTTATTTGAAAATTCAGTTTTAGATAAAGTCAAATCCCCAAAATTTGCTAACGCTCCCGCGCTTATCTGCGCTTTTAAGGAATCAGTCAAAGCCGTGTTCCAAGAATAATTATTCTCAAATCGACAATTAAAAAGCGTTAATTTCCCGTAATTTATTATCGGCGAGATTGTTTTATCATTTGAAAATATCGCATCGCTATTTTTACTCCCCAAACTATTATTTTTAAACACGCAATTCTCTAATGTCAATGTGCCGCTATTCTTTATTATAAAATCACCAAAATTATTCTCAAAAGTCGCGTTTCTTATTGTTATTGTGTCGGACGGAGATATCGTTATTTCTGCAAAAACTATCGCTATACTAAAAAGTATAACAATAAATAAAACCTTTTTCATCAGTTCTTTCCTTAATTAAGTTAATTATAACAATAATATAATAAAATGTTTTATACTTTCGCTGAAAAATTTTGTGTTTTTTTAGAAAAAAAAAGATTTTTCAATTTGACTACTATTACTTAATGTACAAAATAGTATTTTATTGCGATTTTCATTAAAAATAATATACGGAGGGAGTATGGATGATAAATCGGATGTTTCGGTTGAAAGTTCTTCTAACGGCGAAAACAACGAAAAAATTTCGATTGGCGGGGTAATCCGCAAACAAAGAATATCGATGAATATATCGATAGAAAAAATTTCAAAAGATTTGAAAATAAACAAAATTTACATTCAAGCGGTTGAAGACGACAACCACAACGCAATTCCCGCGCCGTCTTACGTTAGAGTTTATATAAAAACAATCGCCGAATATCTTTCGCTCGATTCCGCGAAACTTCTTAAACAACTTTCGGAAGAAAAAGAAGACAAAAATTCCATTTCTTCATACAAAGACAAAGAAAAAAATAAAAACAAAACGATAAATAAAGACGTCGATAATTCCGAAGAAACGCCTTCGCAAACCGAAGAAGAAAAAGAAACGCTTACCGTAAGTTTATCGGAAGACAGAAAAAAATCGCGCTTTGGAAGCGTAGGATTATTGGCTATGCTTTTTGTTTTGCTCGCCGTTTTGGCTTATTTCGTTATGAATCAGAAAAACGAGCAAATTTTAGAAGAAACGACAAAAACAAGCGCGGAATCGCTTACGGACGAATCCGAAAACGACACTTTGCCTTCGCCGAGCGATTCGCTTGGAATGCAGGAAGAACAAGCGCCTCAAACTTCCGCTATCGAAGTTCAAATTCAAATTACGCGAGACAGTTCTTGGGTTCATATTTTCGCCGACGGAAAATTCGTTCGGGAAGGAATTTTTAAGCGGTCGTCAGAAAAAATTATTCAAACGGCAAACGACAGCGTAATAGTTCGTTTGGGAAATACGACGGGAATCGAAATAACTCTCGACGGCAATCACGTCGATTTAAGCGGCGGCAGAACGAGAAATTGGCGTTTTAAGAAAAACGACGTAAAAAACATAAGCGATTACGAATGGAGAAAGGCGGTTCCTCAATAATGTGGGTCGATTCTCACGCGCATCTTTCGCAAACGGACGAAAACGATTTTTTTAAGCAACTGAATTCGGCGATGAATGCGGGCGTAATCGGAATAATAAATATAGGAACCAACATTGAAGAAAGCGAAATCGCAATTAAGCGGGCAAACTTAAAAACTCCCGTAAAAACGTTTGCGGCGGTGGGAATATGCGTTCCTGAAAGCGGCAATTTCGCAGAAAATTTTAACTGGGTCGAGCGTTTGGAAAATTTGGCGAAATCCCCGAATGTCGTCGCGATAGGCGAAACGGGAATAGACGGCGCGAAAAAAGACGGTTATCCGCCTCTCGAAAAGCAAATACCCGTTTTCAAAAAGCAAATAGAATTGGCGAAAAAATTAGATAAGCCGCTTATAGTTCATTCGAGAATGCAAGACGAAGAAGCGCTTGAAATGTGCGTTTCGGCGGGAGTGAAAAGTGTGCTTTTTCATTGTTTTACGGGAACGGAAAAATGCGCGAAAAATATTTTGCAGGCGGGATATTTCATATCGTTTTCGGGAATTGTAACTTTTGCAAAAAGCGGTTTGGACGAAACGGTAAAAGCGGTGGATTTAGATAAAATGTTAGTTGAAACGGACGCGCCGTGGCTTGCTCCCGCGCCTTACAGAGGAAAACAAAACGAACCTGCGCGCGTTTCGTTAGTCGGTGAAAAAATAGCACAAATACGCGGAATCGATAAAGAAATTTTAGCGAAAATAACAAAAGAAAACAGCGAAAAATTTTTCGGAGTCGCTTTTTAAAACAAAATATAAGGAGTATAAACTTTAATGGAGCAAAAAAATCAAAAAAGTCCGATAGGCGATAAAAAAAGCGACGAGCAGCCGATAAAAGTTTCGCTCCCGCCAAAAACAAAACAGCAAAAACAGCAAGACCCGTTTAACATAATTATAACTTGGATTATGATAATATCTTGTATATTTTTATTTACGAGAATGATGGATTCCGTCGACAATAGAGCGCCCGTTTCTTTGGATTACAGTCAGTTTCAGGAACTTTTGCAACTGAAAGAAAAGCAAAGTTTTAAGATTACGGCAAGCGTAGAGCAAAGAGACAACGGCTCGGCAAAAGTTAACGGACGAATTCTTGACGATACCACCGTTATCTTAAAAGTTAGCGACAAGCCGGGTTCGGAATTTTTTGTAATAGTTCCGTTTTTGGATTCCAAAACGCTTGAACAGTGGAATCAGGCGGAAATTTCTTACAGATTCAAAGAAAGAAGAACGGGAATTTTGGAATTTATAAGCGGAATTTGGCCCCTTGTGTTTTTGGCGTTTTTGTTTATGATGTTTAAGGGAATGCAGGGCGCGGCGGGCGGAATGTTTGGCTTTGGAAAATCGAGAGCAAGGCAGGCGTTGGACAACAACAACAAAACGTTCGCCGACGTCGCGGGCGCGCAGGAAGCGAAAAACGAATTGGCGGAAATTGTAGATTTCTTAAAATCGCCGCAAAAATATAAAAAATTAGGCGGGAAAATTCCAAAAGGCGTTTTGCTTTTGGGCTCGCCCGGTACGGGAAAAACGCTACTTGCAAAAGCGGTCGCGGGAGAGGCGAAAGTGCCGTTTTTCTCGATGAGCGGAAGCGATTTTGTAGAAATGTTTGTGGGCGTGGGCGCGTCTCGCGTTCGCGATTTGTTTGATACGGCGAAAAAGCAATCGCCGTGCATAATTTTTATAGACGAAATCGACGCGGTAGGTAGGCAGCGCGGCGCAGGATTGGGCGGCGGACACGACGAACGCGAACAAACGCTAAATCAAATGCTTGTGGAAATGGACGGATTTGAAGAAAATTCAGGCGTAATTGTTATCGCGGCGACGAATCGCCCGGACGTTTTAGACCCCGCTCTTCTTCGCGCAGGGAGATTCGATAGACAGGTCGTCGTCGACGCTCCCGACGTAAAAGGTCGCGAAGAAATTTTGAAAGTTCACACAAAAACTCTTCCGCTTTCGCAGGACGTAAATTTGGAAACGCTTGCGAGAGGTACGCCGGGATTCGTCGGCGCGGATTTGGCGAATTTGGTAAACGAAGCGGCGCTTTTGGCTGCTCGTTTCGGGCAGGAAAAAGTGTCTATGATTGACTTTGAAGAGGCAAAAGACAAAATTGCAATGGGAACCGAGCGGAAAAGTATGGTTTTGTCCGAAAAAGAAAAGAAAATGACCGCTTATCACGAAGCGGGACACGCAATTTGTACGCTTCATTGCGAATACGCCGACCCGCTTCACAAAGTTACGATAATTCCAAGAGGACGCGCGCTCGGCATCACCTATTCCGTCCCCGAAGAAGACAAACATTCTTATTCCAAAGAATATATTTTGGATAGAATTTGCGTCGCGATGGGCGGAAGGGCGGCGGAAAAAATAATTTTCAATAATTTAACGACCGGCGCGGCAAACGACATAAAAGTATCGACCGATTTGGTGCGAAAAATGATTTGCGATTACGGAATGACGGATTTGGGACCTATCGCTTTGGGCGAAAAAGAAGAGCAGGTATTTTTGGGAAGAGAAATAGCGAATCATCGCGATTTTTCGGAAAAAACAGCCGAAGAAATTGACGATTTAATTAAAAAAATTATGCTCGAACAGGAAAAACGCTCGATGAAAATTCTTACCGAATATCGCGTAGAACTCGATTTGCTTGCCGCCGCGCTTATGGAACACGAACTTTTGGACAAGGAAGAAATAGATAAAATATTATCTGGAACTGTCTTGGAAAAAGCGAAGAAAAGCCGCGATAAAGATATGCCCACAATAGATTTTGGAAAAGATAGAATTGAAATTTCAACAGTCGGCGAAAACGCTTCGGTTTCTTACAATCGTTTTGGGGAAACAATTAAACAAAACAAAGGCATTGTCGAAGATTTTCAAAAGAGAATAGCCGAAGAAGAAAGTTTAATTTCTCTTTTAGAAGCGAAAGTCGCCGAAGAAGAAAAAAAGGAAGCGCCCGACAGAAAAAAAATAAAAACGTTTTTGGAAAGCGCAAAAAGAGAGCAGAAAAAAATTAAACTTTACAAAAGAAATATTAAAATCGCCGAAGACATAATTTTCTTTGCCGAAAGCGGTGAGATGCTTTTGCAGGAAGTCGCGGCGGCGGACGCTCCAAAACAGGTTTTAGCGCAACAGCCGACAGGTGAAGAAAGCGAAGAAGAAAAAACGCAATGAAAAAAAATTTTGCGTTAATGGGAATATTAAACGTTACTCCCGATTCGTTTTCGGACGGCGGACTTTATTTCGGCAATCTTGACAAAATTATAGACAGAGCGGCGAAAATTATAGAAGAAGGCGGCGAAATTATAGACGTAGGCGCTGAATCGACTCGTCCGGGAGCAAGCGAAATAAGCGTAGACGAAGAGTTGAATCGCATTATTCCCGCAGTCGAAAATATTCGCAAAAGATTCGACGTTACGATTTCCATAGATACGCGCAAAAGCGAAGTGGCAAAACAAACGCTTGCTCTCGGCGCAAATTGGATAAACGACGTAAGCGGCGGAAAATTTGATAAAAAAATTCCCGAAATTATTGCAAAAACAGGCGCGACGGCAGTAGTTATGCACAGCAGGGAAAATCCTTTGACTATGCAAGACAATCCGCATTATGGCGACGTGATTTCAGAAGTAAAAAACGAATTGCAAATTGCGCTAAACAGGTTTCTTTCGGCGGGCGTATCAAAAGAAAAAATAATTCTTGACCCGGGAATCGGCTTTGCAAAAAGATACGAAGACAACATAAATTTAACCGCAAATTTAGATAAAATACTAATCGAAAATTATCCGATTCTTTACGCCGCTTCCCGAAAAAAATTTATCGCGCAGGCAATAGAAAGCGAGACAGGAGAACGGCTTTGCGGCGGACTTGCGGCTGTCGCGGCGGCTTATCTTTGCGGAGCGCGTATTTTCAGAGTTCACGACGTTAGGGAGACGTCGGATTTTTTGAAAGTTTTTAGCGAACTTTGCGCAAATAGTATTTTACTGCGTAAAAAATGTTTTTCGGAGGATTTTTAACGTGAATATTTCAATTATCGTGCCGCTTTTTAACGAAGAAGAAAGTTTAAAAGAATTATTTTTATCCATAAAAAACGTTATGTCGCAAAATAATTATTCTTACGAAATTATTTTTGTTGACGACGGAAGCGAAGATAAATCGTTTGAAATTATTAGCGAAATTGCGGCGTCCGAGCCGAAAAATACGGTTAAAGCGATAAGTTTTGGACGAAATTATGGAAAATCTGCGGCGTTAAGCGTGGGTTTTGAGACGGCAAAGGGCGATTACATAATAACTATGGACGCGGATTTGCAGGACGACCCGTCGGCAATTCCGGAACTTATAAAAAATATTGAACAGGGTTTCGATTTGGTTTCGGGCTGGAAAAAAGTACGATTTGACCCCGTTTTTACAAAAAATATTCCGTCGAAAATTTTTAATTTTGTCGTTTCTTCGATGTCGGGGCTTAAACTTCACGATTTCAACTGCGGATTTAAAATTTACAGAAAAGAAACGGCAAAATCGCTCGATATTTATGGAGAAAGACACAGATTTTTACCCGTTTTGGCGCATTGGAACGGCTACAAAGTCGGCGAATGCATAGTTTCGCATCGTCAAAGAATTTACGGAAAATCAAAATTTGGAGTAAATCGCTTTTTTAACGGCGCGTTCGATTTGGCGACGCTTTTATTTTTGAAAAAATATATGCGAAATCCTCTGCATTTTTTCGGAATGATAAGTTTTTTGCTGATAATTGTAGGAACGGGAATTTTAGCGTATTTCGGCTTTGTTTGGGCGACGACGTTAAAATTGCATATTCGCCCGCTTTTGCTCTTGGGAGTGGCTTCCGTGATAATAGGCGTTCAATTTTTTTCAATAGGACTTGTAGGCGAAATGATAACGAATTTGAACACAAAACGAAAATATACGATTAAAAAAACAATGGGCATTGACGTTTTATGAGTAAAAAAGTAAAAAAAATAAATATTCCGTTAAGTAAAATTTTAATAATTTGTTTTTTAATTTTCGTCGCGTTTCATTTTGTAAAAAACGGAAAAAATAAAGAAAATTTAAGCGAAAATAAAACAAAAATTACAAATTCGTCCAAAAAAGAATCTTCGGTAAAAATTTCGCCGCTTTCGTTTAACGACGTCGTAAAATCGCTTGAACAAAATCCCCCGAAATTAAATCAATGTCGCGATACCGTAAAATGGCAAAAAGGCGTAATTATTCGCCATTTCAGCATAGACACGACTTTGCAGAAAAAAACGCGCGCGCTTGTCAGTCGCGCAAAAGTCAAATACGGCGCGGCGGTGGCGTTAAATCCCGAAACGGGACAAATTTTGGCAATGGTTTCGCAAACGGACGCGGAACAGCAAAAAATCGCCGAAAATTTGTGTCTTTCGAGTAAATTTCCCGCGGCTTCCATTTTTAAAACCGTTACTGCGGAAGCGGCTTTTGAAAATACGGAAATTACCTGCACCACAAAAATAAATTTTGTCGGAAGAAATACGACGCTTTATAAAAATCAGTTTTTTCCCGAGGACTTCGGCGAAAAATCAAATTCCGTCGAGTTTTTGGAAGCGTATGCAAAATCCATAAATCCGATTTTCGGCTGGCTTGCAATTCACGAAATAGGACGGGAAAAACTTTATAAATCGGCGCAAAAATTCGGCTGGAACACAAAAATTCCGTTTGAAATGTCGTGCGACGTAAGCGTTTTTCCCGAAACAAACGCGCAAAACGTAAAAGACACGATAAATATAGCCGAAATCGGCAGCGGATTTAACAACGAAACGACGCTTACGCCGCTTTTGGGCGGACTTATCGCGTCGACGGTCATAAACAAAGGCAATATGATGGCGCCGACGATAATAGACAGCATAACGGACAAATCGGGCAAAAAACTTTACGCCGCAAACACGCGAAAATGGAAAAGATGCACCGCTTACGACATCGCCGACAGTTTGAAATTTCTTATGCAGCAAACGACAAAAATCGGTTCGGCGCGTATGGCTTTTGCGGAAGCGAGAAAAACTTTGCCCCGCTCAAACAACATAATTTCGGGCGGGAAAACGGGAACAAAGGACTCCGAACTCGGTCGAAACGAATGGTTTACGGGATTTGCGCAGGATACTTTGAACGACGTTTCCATAGTAACAAGCGTTTGTCTCGTGCAATATCCGATGTTTATTTTGCGCCCGTCGCAAATTTCGGCGGATATAATGTTTGATTATTTATTGAGAAAAAACAAAGAAACCGAATAAAAAAAGGACAGCAAAAAAATATGAACGAAAAAACTTACGCCGCTTTTTTGGCGATAATCGGACGTCCAAACAGCGGAAAATCGACGCTTATGAACGCAATTTTAGGACAAAATTTGGCAATCGTTTCGCCTCTGCCGCAAACGACGCAAAAAACGATGCGCGGAATTTATACGAAAGACAACACGCAAATCGTACTTATCGATACGCCCGGAATCCACAAGGGCAAACATTTATTAAATAAAATACTTTACGAACACGGCGTAAGCGTTCTCAAAGACGGCGGAATAGATATAATATGTTATATAATTGACGTTTCGCGGGATTTCGGCGACGAAGAAGACGATATTGCGGCAAAAATAGAAAAATCCGACACAAAAGCAAAAATTTTGGTAATTTTTAACAAAGTCGATAAAATTTCCATAGAAAAAGGAATGAAAAAACTTGAAGAATTTGACGAGCGTTATCCGTTTTTAGCCGACAAGCCGAAACTTCATTTATCCGCTTTGGCAAACGATTGCGCGCAAAAATTTATTGAATTTACGCAAGAATTTATTCCCGAAAACCCACATTTTTATCCGAGCGATGAAATTACCGACGGCGATATGCGCTTTATCGCGGCGGAATGCATAAGAAAGCAAATTATCGATTTAACGAGAGACGAGGTTCCGCATTCGGTTTTCGTGTCGGTTATTTCTTACAAAGAAGACGAAAATTTGCACGAAATCGCCGCCGATATTCACGTTGAAACGAGCGGACAAAAAGCGATAATCATTGGCGAAAAAGGACAAATGATTTCAAAAATTCGCCAAAACGCACAAAAACGAATGCGCGGAATTTCGGGCGTGAAGACCAAATTTACGCTTTTTGTAAAAATTACTCCGAATTGGCGCGAAAAAAACGATTTTTTAACGAGCGCGGGATTTTAATTTGAAAAAATTCGCGGTAAAAAAAATAATTCCGAATTTTTTTATTTTGTTTCATTTTCAGCGACAAAAATAACGTATTTTCGTTTGAAATTTAATTTCCTAAAATAAAAAGAGAACATATAATAATGTCAAACTCGGAAAATAACAAAAGAATAGCGAAAAACACGCTCGCCCTGTACTTCCGCCAGATAATAACGATGGTCGTGGCGTTATTCACGTCGCGTATCGTTTTGCAAACGCTCGGCGTTACGGATTACGGAATAAATAACGTTGTCGGCGGCGTGGTGGCGATGTTCGGATTTTTGAGTAATACGTTAATGGTTATAACGCAAAGATTTATTTCGGTTGAACTTGGAAAAGGCGGCAATTTAGATGTTTTGCAAAAAATATTCTCCACGAGTATGATTTTACATATTGTCGCCTGCGTTATTGTTGTTATTTTGGCGGAAACGATAGGATTGTGGTTTTTGAATAATAAACTCGTAATTCCAGCCGAAAGAATAGTTGCGGCTAACTGGGTGTATCAATTTGCCGTATTTGGCTTTGTATTGTCTCTGTTAAACGCTCCGCTTACGGCGCTTATAATTTCTCACGAGGATATGCACATATACGGATATATGGGAATTTTCGATGTCGTGATACGGCTTCTTACTGTCTATTTGTTAGTAATTATAAACGCCGATAAACTCATATTCTTGGCGTTATTCGGTTTTGCGGTTACTTGCGTCGTATGGCTTTTTTATTTTATTTATTGCCGAAAAAAATATAGATACGCGCGGTTTTCGTTTGTTTATGATAAATCTATGTCGAAGGAAATAAGCGGGTATGGAGGATATATGTTTATTGCAAGCGTTTTAATGGTATTTAATATATATGGAATAAACATTATGCTCAATATGTTTTTTGGACCGGCAATAAACGCGGCAAGAGGGATAGCGACATCTGTCAACACAGCGCTTATGTCTTTTGGAAATAATTTCAAACAGGCATTGAATCCGCAACTTATGAAATCATATGCCCAAAATGATCCCGAATATATGTGGAACTTGGTTGAAAGAGGAACAAGAATGTTATATTTTCTGTTTTTCATATTTTCTGTGCCGCTATTGCTCGAAACAGATTTTATATTAAAACTTTGGCTTGGTAAAGTCCCGGAATATACCGCAATTTTTACCAAATTAATAATTATTGTTTTATTAACAGAAGGATTGTCTTCCAATCTAACAACAATCAACCACGCAACCGGAAATATAAAGGCATATTGTATTTTAGTATATTACACTCGTTCAGTAATAACGTTATTATTATCTTATTTTGTATGTAAAGCAGGATATAAACCGCAATATGTTTTAGCCATTCCTTTGTTTATGTTTCCAATATTTATGGTGTTACATTACATAATATTGAAAAAACAGGTCAATTTTTCAATCAGGTTTTTTGCTAAAAAAGCGCTTGTTCCGATATTTTTTGTTTCGGCGGTATCTTTTTTTCCTTTTTATTTTGTGGATAAATTATTTTATGAGTCGTTCTTTCGTTCTTGTGTTGTCATAATAATCAGTATGTTATGGACGGGAATCGTTATTATGTTTATTGGACTGAAAAAAAACGAACGAATAAAAATCGTTGCTTTTGTGAAAAGAAAGATAGGGTTAGCAGTATGAATGTATTTGATTTAGGTAAAAATTTATAAGAAAATCTTTTGTATGATAGTGGAAATAATGTATTTTCATATTAAAAATAATTTAGAAAGGACGCGTTTATGGAAAACGTTTTAAAGAAAATCGTAATGTTTATTCCGAGAAGAATAAAAAGATACGTATTGGGAAATATTCCTGAACGAATTCAAAGACAGGAACAATTTCAACGCGTATTTATTAAACAAATCAAACAGGCAGTTAAAACGGCTACGGGTATAGATTTTCAAGGACAAATCCATCAAGATATGTTCGCGTGGTCGTATTTTGACGGTAAAAAGGATGGTTTTTATATTGATATAGGAGCGAATGACGGCAAATACATTAGTAATACCTATATATTTGAAAAATTAGGATGGGGGGGGGCATGTATAGAGCCGTTGCCTGATGTATTTGAGAAATTACGGAAAAACCGTTCTTGTGACTGTTTTAATGTTGCAATTAGCGACGTAAGCGGAGAATCTATTGAATTTATTAGGGCTAAGGGGGTGGAAGTTTTAAGCGGTTTGAGCAGTCAAATGACAGAGGCGCACAAAGAACGCATAAGAAGAGAGAAAGGAGAAATAGAAAAAATTTATGTGAAGACATTAACGTTTGATGATTTGATGAGCAATTATCCAGACACAAAGCACATAGATTTTATGTCGATAGACGTTGAAGGCGCTGAAATGAGTGTGCTTAAAACGATAGATTTTAAGAAGTATTCTTTTGGTTTTATTACCTTAGAAAATAATGAAGAAATCAAGAGAAACAGCACAAGGTTAATAACATTTATGCAAAAACGAGGATATAAAGTATATCTTGATTATGAAGGGGATATAATGTTTGTGCCTAACGACGTTTGGATAGTATAAAATGCAAAATATCATTATTGATAGTGCCTTGATGAGTAATATAAAACTTATGAAAAGAATTTACCGATTTCTAAAAAGAATATCGACAAAAATTTGTATTTGCGTTATTGATGCAATTCTATATATATACGAAATGACAGCGTCCGTTTTTGATAGAAGGATACGGATTAGGTTTACTAATATTTGGGATACTTTTTATAAGGTCAAGAGGCACGATTGGTTTATTAAAGCTATTGGGCATAAATATTCGTTTGGTAAATCTGATAAAAAATATAGTTTTAGAATAGTAAAACGGTACAAACCACAAATTGAATTTTTTTCTGTTTTTGGAGATAAAAGAAAATTAAACGACTCTAAAGCGCAGATTAAAATATTCTATACCGGAGAAAATGTTGATGAAACCTCAATAAGTTCTGCGTTTCAACAATATCAAGGAAATTGTATCGATAGCGTTGATTTATCTCTTGGGTTTAATTATATTGATGCTGATAACTACATACGTCTTCCGAATTGGGCAACATGGTGTTTTTTACCTGATTTTTCGAAAGATGAAATAAAAAATATATTAGACAACTCAAAAAAACAGTATCAAAAAATGAAATTTTGCGCACTACTAGCGCGTCACGATACGTCAGGATTAAGAACAAAAATTTATAACGATGTTTCCAAAATTGCCAGTGTGGATTGCCCTGGTAAATTATTACATAATGACGATACTTTACACAGCATATATAAAAATGACAATCTTACGTATTTGCAACAATATAAATTTAATATTTGCCCGGAAAACTCAATTGGCGAGGGCTATTGTACGGAAAAGTTGTTTAATTGTTTGCTTTCGGGCTGTATCCCAATTTACAACGGTTGGAGCAAAAATCCGGAACCGGATATTATTAACCCAAATATCATACTTTGGTACGAGTCCAAAGATTTGGAAAATAATAAACATACGTTAAGTGAAATAAAAAAACTGTACGAAACCGAAAAACTTTATCGTTCATTTATAGAGCAACCGTTTTTCTGCGATACCGCTGTTGATAAAATATATGATACCTTAAACAAATTGAGTGAAAAAACACGGGACATTATGATTAGCAAGAAAGTTTTTTAATTTTTTTAATTTATTTGTTTTTTCCCATGCAATATAGTATTTTCTCTTTAAAATCGAAACGTATGCGAGGTAAAGTATGAAAACATGTAATCAATATCTCTATCAAAACAAATATAAAAAGGAGCATTTTATGGATGAAAAGAAACGATTAATAAATTGCCATGTGCCAACGGAAGCTTGTAATCTTCGCTGCCATTATTGTTATATTACACTGCAAAGAAAATTTAACGCCAAACTCGCTAAACTTGAATATTCGCCGCAATATATAAGAAAAGCATTATCAGTACAAAGGTTAGGCGGAAAATGCTTATTCAATTTTTGTGCTGACGGAGAAACGTTATTGTCTGACGATGTTATTCCTGTTATGGCAGAATTATTAGAAGAGGGACATTACATAGAATTGGTAACAAATGGTACATTAACAAAAAGATTTGATGAAATTATTGCACTTCCTTCTGTTTTATTACGACGATTGGAATTTAAATTCTCTTATCACTACTTGGAATTAAAAAGATTAAACATTATGAACGCGTTTTTTGACAATGTTACAAAAGTTAGAGATGCAGGGTGTTCTTTTACTATTGAAATAACGCCAAACGATGAGTTAATTGAACATATTGACGATATAAAAAAAATATGTTTTGATAAATTACATGCATTACCTCATTTAACTATAGCAAGAGACGACCGCGACATAAATATTCCAGTATTATCGAAATATTCATTTGATGAATATAAAAATATTTGGGGAAGGGCATTTGAATCGGATTTATTTGATTTTAAGAGTAAAATATTTTATCAAAAACGAAAAGAATTCTGCTATGCGGGAGAATGGACTCTTTATATGAATTTGATGAGCGGCGACGTAAAGCAATGTTATTGCGGTTTGAATTTGGAAAATTTATATGCCGATTTGGAAAAACCGATAAAATATTTTCCTGTCGGCAACAATTGCAGTTTAGCTCATTGTTATAATGGACACGCTTATCTGACTCTTGGCGTTATACCGGACTTAAATACTCCTACATACGCAGATATGCGAAACCGTAAAGATACGAACGGCAAAGAATGGCTTGGCGAAGAGGTTAAATATTTTTTAAGTTGTAAGTTAAAAGACGCAAACGCAGAATATTCCAACATTCTAAAACTATACATAAACTTAAAGAATAAAATAATGCTGTTTGACGCCATTGCCCGTATAAAAAGACGTCTGAAACGAATAATCAGGAGACGGGAAAAGTGAATTTTGAAGATAAAAACGTTGAGTTAAGAAAAATAATAAAAGAAACTTTGTCAAAATTTATAAAAGGCGATTGTTGTTTATTGGGCTTGCCGTATTTTCATACAAATGTCGGAGATTTTCTTATATGGGAAGGCGTTGAACGCTTTTTAAAAGAGCACAACGTCAATTGCATATACAGAGCGCAAGTGTTCAAATACGAACGAAACCGTATATCTGAAAACGTAACGATATTATTAAACGGAGGCGGAAATTTTGGCGATGTATGGGAAGGTTGGCAAGGTCTTTTACGGCAAATAATAAACGAGTGTCCCAATAATAAAATAATTGTGCTGCCGAACACTGTTTTTTACTCCGATAAAGAGATATTATTAGCCGACGCCGAATTGTTCGGACGTCATAAAAATCTGGTTTTATGCGCAAGAGACAACAAATCATTTGAAACGTTAAACAATTATTTTCATTATAACACAATATTGTTAGTTCCGGATATGGCTTTTTATATACCGTATAACTTTTTAAGAAAATATCAAAAAACAAATATTAAAAACGCAGGTAAAACATTATTTTTGAAACGTATTGATAAAGAACTCAATAAAAATATTGATTATTCCCGGTTTCTTCAAGACGATGTTGATATTGCGGATTGGATTACTATTGATAAACAAATGTTTTCTTTTGTTATTTTACAAAAATTGTCGCGATTAAGTCAAAGAATACCGGCTTTTTCGAAAATATTAGATTTGTATGCGTATCATTTTTTTAAGCGGGATATGGTAAAAAACGGGGTAAAATTCATTAACCGATACGAAAAAATACTTACTACGCGATTGCACGCCGCTATTTTATGCTGTTTATTGCGTAAACATTTTGTTCTTTTTGATAATTCTTATGGAAAAAATAGCAGTTTTTATGAGACATGGTTTAGTGATTTGCCCCAAATTAAGTGG
>WRFX01000068.1 GCA_009787445.1 Chitinivibrionia bacterium
TTATACATTATATAAATGGCGCATTGTATTTTATGAGAAAGTAGAGGGGGAAAATATGAAAAAATTGAAACTTTTTAAATGTTTAACTTATCTTGAACCAAACTTAAACACAAATCCAAACGCTATTTCATTTTCTATCGGCGAAAAAGACGCGGAAATATCGAATTTTTTTTCAAAATTGCTCAACGACGCGTCTACGTATGCGTCCGTCATTCCGTACATATAAAATATTATCGAATACCAGAAAAACATTGTTCGTCTTCGCGCCGCGTTTTCGTAATTATTGCGCCAATTATTATCGATTCGCGGCGAAGAATTTTCTTCTCTGTTTCGGTTTAAATCCTCGACGTATTTTTGCGATTTATACATTAAATATTGAAACTGCGTTCCGCCGAAAACAAACGCCGTTTGCGTAGCGATTACAAGCCCCGCCTTAAACCATTCGCCGTTGTAAAACTGTCCCGCGCCCGAAAACGGAATCGCCGACAGCGCCATCGCCTTTCGCGGATTTGGATTTTGCGCGCCCTTCACGGCGTTTGAAACGCCAACCGCGTCCAAAATATTCCAAATTCCTATCGCTCCAAACAGCGCCGAAGCGTTGTAATATCGCACTTTTTCAAATAAATTGTCGTATTCGGCAAGCGCGACGGCATTCGCCCAATAAGCCGTGTCCGCGTTTTTATATTTTGCCGCGTTTAACGAATCGCGAGACAAATAAATTTTGTCAAAACTCTCGTGATAATCCACCCACCCTCTGACGGAAATCCAGCCGATAATTCCTTCGGTTCCTAAAAATAAAAATCCTTTGGCGAAGTTTTTTGTCGCAAGTTGCCCGCCGCCCGGAACAAGCGAAAGCGACGCCGTAAATACGGGATTGTAAATTTTTTTGTCGGCTTCTTCGGGAGTTTGCGAAAATACCGATTTGTCGTTTGCCAAAAGGTTCGAGCAAAAAATAAGCGTTGCGATTATCGCAATTTTTTTTATGTTTTTTACTAAAATATCCAAGAGTCAAATTCCTCGTCAAGCACCGAAATTACGTTTTTTTTGTCGACGTTTTTAATAATTTGCGATTTTCCCAAAGCGACGGGAAGTATAAAATTTAGTTTTCCGTCCGCTTTTTTCTTGTCCGAAAGCATTGCCCGATAAATCGCGTTTGACGTAACTTTGTGCGGAATAACGGGTTTTTTCAGCATTTTCAGCGACGATTTTATTATACTTGCGCGTTTTTTCTTTATCAAATTCGTTCTTTCGGCAAGTTTTACCGCGCAAATAATTCCAAGCGTTACCGCTTCGCCGTGCAAAAGAGTTCCGTATCCGTAAATTTTTTCAAAAGCGTGCGCGAAAGTGTGTCCAAAATTCAGCAATGCCCTAACTCCCGTTTCGGTTTCGTCTTTGCCCACGATTTCCGCTTTTATTTCTATGGATTTTTGTATGGCTTCTACCGTTAATTTTTTATCGCGACGGCAAATATTTTCAAAATTTTCGCTTATAAAATCGAACGTTTTTTTTCCGCCGATATATGCGTATTTTGCAATTTCGCCGCAGCCCGCCAAATATTGCCGTTCGTCGAGCGTGTCCAAAAATTTCGTATCTATCCAAACAAGTTTCGGCTGATGGAAACTTCCTATTAAATTTTTTCCGCTGTTGTGATTTACCGCCGTTTTTCCGCCGACGCTACTGTCGACCATCGCCAAAAGAGTCGTCGGCACTTGAATGTAATTTATTCCGCGCAAAAATATCGACGCCGCAAATCCTGCAATATCTCCTATAACTCCGCCGCCAAACGCGATAATAGCCGCTTTTCTGTCGGGATTTAACCTAAACGTTTCGTCTAAAATACTGTTTAAAGTTCGCATATTTTTGTATTTTTCGCCGTCCGCAATAACAATTAAAGACGAATTTGGCAGATTTCTTTTCCAATCCGACAAATGATTTTCGTAAATTCCCGCAATGGTTTCGTTAGTGATAATTATATATTTTGTCGCGGGGCAATTTTCCAAGACCAATTGATAAAAATCCGCGTTTTCGTTGATAAAAATCGGATAACTTCGCTTTGCCAAAGACACTGATAATTTCATTTTTCTTCTCCTTTTTTATAGTAAGAAATTGATAATTCGGGCGAAAAATCTTTTGGTTTTCGTTTCCATCTGTTGTGCATCCAAACCCATTGTTCAGGATATTTTTTAATAAATTCGCCGAGTTTTTCGTTAAATTTTTCCAAGTTTAAGATATAAGTTTCCATTTCGTTTTCGGTTTTAATAATCTGTGCTTTTTCAATATGAAGCGCGTATTTGTCGCCTTTTTCGCGAATCAAAAATCCCCAAGTAAGCGGAATATCGTTGCGAATTGCGATTTTCACGGGAATAAACGGCGTATATGCTTCTTCTCCCAAAAAATTGGCGAAAACTCCTTCGTTTGTCGCGTCTTGGTCGACTAAAACGCCGAAAATAAAACCTTTTTTTAAATTTCTTAAAACGTTCATTATTCCGCCGTCGCGGTCGTAATATTCAACTCCGTTTCTTTTGCGAAGTTTCACAAAAATATCGTCTACTCTTCCGTCGAACAATCTTGAACCTATCGTCATTATTTTTGGCAATACGACCGCTACCAACTGCGTTTGCAATTCAAACGCCGACAAATGAGCCGCTAAAACTACAACGCCGTTTGGGTTCGCAAGCGTTTCTTTCGCCGATTTTTCGTCGTAAAAACGTGCGATTTTCAAAAATTTTTCTTTTGAATATTCGGGAATTTTTACGCTGTCGAAAAACGATTTTCCCGCGTTTATAAAAACTCCGTTCGTTATCTTGTTTATTCGTTTGTCGTCGTAATCGGCAAATACTCTTTTTAGGTTTTTTCGCGCAATATTTCTTTCTTTTTTCAGGATAAAACCGAAGACAAACCCCAAAAATCCGAAAAGCATCAATCCCAAAAATCGCGGTATTTTTTTTGAGATAAAAACGAGCGTTAAAAGAAGAACATACGCTATATCGTGCCGTAATTTTCTATATTTTTTCGACATAAATTTATCCTTTTTTTCGCAAAAATAATATTTTGCCGTCGAATAAAATAATATTTTGTGTCGCCAAATATTATTTTCACTCCAAAATTATAAAAAATAAACCAAATTCAAAAGGATTTTTATTATGGGAAGAGCGTTTGAGTTTCGTAAAGAAAGAAAAATGAAGAGATGGGACAAGATGTCGAAATTGTTCCCCAAATTATCGAAAGCGATTACGCTTGCGGCAAAAGAAGGCGTTCCCGACCCCGAAATGAACGCGAAATTGCGCGCCGCGATTCTTAACGCCAAAGCGGAAAATATGCCAAAAGACAACATTGACGCCGCAATAAAAAGAGCGCAAGGAAAAGACGCCGATACGATAAGCGAAGTTACTTTTGAGGGCAAAGGCGCAAACGGCGTTCAATATTTTATCGAATGCGCGACCGACAACAACGCGCGAACCGTCGCGAATATAAAGTCGTATTTTAACAAATGCGGCGGACATCTTTTGCAAAACGGCGCATTGGAATTTATGTTTACGCGAAAAGCGGTTTTTGAGATAGAAAAACGCGCAGGAATAGACGTCGATTCTATGGAATTGGAACTTATAGATTTCGGTTTGCAGGATTTGGAAGAGACGGACGATACGATTTATCTTTACGGCGACTATACCGAATTTGGCAATCTTTCAAAAGGTTTGGAAAAACTTGGCATCGCTCCCAAAAAAGCGACTTTGCAAAGAATTTCGACAAATCCTGTGGAACTTTCCGAAGAGGAATACGAAAAATCCGAAATTTTGCTCGACAAAATAGAAGACGACGAAGACGTCGTGAACGTTTTTACGAATATTGCGTAAAGATTTGCGTTTTACGGAAACAAAATTGATTTTTTTTAATAGTTGTATCATAATAAACGATTGCCTTAAAAAGCAATCATAATCTTTAGAGAGGAGATTACTATGTTGGAGGGAACTGCCATTTTATCAAAGGTAGAACGTTTTTGCTTTTTCCCTATTGTAAGAATAGCCGCTTTTATCGGCGCGTTTATTCTGCTTTTGGCAATAGTCGGCTGTTTAATTTTCGTCGTTACTTACGATGTTAGACAAAATTCAAAAGCAAATATTTCTTTTTCGGACGTGTTAAACAACGTTTATCCCGAAAAGGAAACAAAGGCAAAAAAACAGACGGAGGTTCCGCAAGATGTCGAAAGATATTTCGGCAAACACGAAAAAAACAGGGCGGTTCTTGAAAAATGGCTCGACGAATTTAAAACGGACAGAGAGAAAAAAGTTTTCTTGAAAAATTTGTCCGAAATAATAATTGAAGCGGAGAAAAAAGAACCCGAAAAGGTTTATGAATATACAAACGCTTTTTGGAATTTAAAGACGGAAAAAATGCGCGGCATAGATTTTCTTGGCACCGAACTAAAACTCGGTTCAGCAGCGAGAAATATGGCTATTGGCGCCGCAATTTCCGCAATATTGTTTCTGTTCACTTTATTTACGCTTATAAATCTTTTATTGCTACTTCTTTCTATTGAAAAAAACACAAGGGGAGGGGAATAATTATGATTTTTACAAAGTTTATACGGCAATGCCGCAAAGGAGTTTTTATGAAGAATACTAAAACGTTTTCAGTTTTGTCTGCGCTTATTGCGACGCTGTCGTTGTTTTTTATATCCTGTAACCGCGACGATGATAAATCAGGCGTTCAAGGAAACGGACTTGCCGAAAAACTGATTTGGCTGCAAAACAACGCGCAAAGCGGCGGCAGTTACGTTATTAAAGTACGCGACAACGAAGGCATTGGCCCCAAAAAACTTTATTACGAAAACAAAAGTAATATTACCGTAACCTTAAAAGGCGAAGGTTCAAATAGGGCTTTTCTTCTTTCGTCAAACGGCTCTATGTTTACGGTAGGTTCGGGCGTTACTTTGGTTTTAGACAGCATTACGTTGTATGGCGTCGGCAATAATTCAAACGCGCTTGTTAGCATAGATTCCGGCGCGACGCTTAAAATGAGCGGCGGTTCGGCTATTTCGGGCAACAGTTACGGAGTGTTCGTCGGCAAAAACGGCAATTTTATTATGAACGGCGGCGCCATTTCCAATAATGTCGGTTACAAAGGCAGAAACGTGGATATTGGCGGCGTGTATGTGTTTGGCGGAAACTTTGCTATGAGCGGCGGAACTGTTTCGGGAAATATTGACGGCGGAGTCGATGTAAGAGACGGAAACTTTACTATGAGCGGCGGAACTGTTTCGGGAAATATTGACGGCGGAGTATATGTCGGTAAAAATGGCGTATTTACTATGAGCGGCGGCGAAATTTCCGACAATATGGGCGAAAACGGCGGCGGAGTAAGCGTAAGCGACGGCGGAAATTTTGTTATGGACGGCGGCGTTATTTCAGGTAATTTTGCCAAATCAAGCGGCGGCGGAGTGTATGTAGGTTGGAATGCCGCATTTACTAAAAACGGCGGCAGTATTATCGGTTATGCCAGCGACCCGAATAAAGGCAATGCCGTAAAAAATAACAACGGCATAATAGCCCGCAAAGGACACGCGATATATGTAAATTCTGCCAAACGCAAAGAAACAACCGCAGAATCCGATATAAATCTTTTCAGCGGTTCCAGCGAAGGATGGGATGAATAAACAACCAAAAAGCCGCCTCGCTTAACGCAAGACGGCTTTTTTTCTATATACGGCAGGCGAAACAAATGCGGTTTCGCCCTGGTGGGGAAACGAAAACAAATTAAAAATCCGTCCTCGCCTCATTTCTGTCGGTAAGTCGAAAGAAATTCTTTCAACCTGCCGACCGCTTCTTCAAGCACATTTACCTGCGCCAAAAATACTATTCTAAAATGGTCGGGAGCAATCCAATTAAATCCCGTTCCGTTAACCAAAAGTACCTTTTTTTCTATCAAAAAGTCAAGTATAAATTGCTGGTCGTTCGTAATATTAAATTTTTTTGCGTCGACTTTCGGAAACAAATACAAAGAACCCTTCGCTTTCACGCACTCGATTCCGTCGATTTCGTTTAGCAATTTTGTAGCGACCGCGTTTTGTTCGTAAAGTCGTCCGCCTTTAACGATATGTTTGCTCATTTGCGTGTCGTTTTGTAAAGCCGATTTACACGCAAATTGCGCGGGAACATTTGAACAAAGCCGCATAGAAAGCAAAGTCGTAATTCCGTCCAAATAATCGTATAAATGAGTTTTATCGCCGCTTACGACAAGCCATCCGCCGCGAAATCCGCAAGCCAAATGCGCTTTTGAAATCCCGTTAAACGTAAAACACGGATGCATTCCCGCAAATTCCGCGACCGAATAATGAACTTCGTCGTCGTATAATATTCTGTCGTAAATTTCGTCCGAAAAAATAAGCAAATCGTATTTTTGCGCAATCGCGACAATTTCTTTAAGAATTTGCGGCGAATAATTTGCGCCCGTCGGATTATTCGGATTTATTATGACGATAGCGCGAGTTTTTTTTGTAACTTTCGCCTCAATATCGCTAATTACGGGATTCCAATCGTCTTTTTCGTCGCAAATATAATGAACCGCTTTTGCGCCGCAGACGTTTACCGCCGCCGTCCAAAGCGGATAATCGGGCGCGGGCAAAAGCACTTCGTCGCCGCCGTTTAATAATGCCTGCATACTCGAAGTAATGAGTTCGCTGGCTCCGTTTCCTATAAAAATATCGTTTACCAAAACGTTTTGCGCGCCTTTTTTTATGTGATATTCGGCTATTTTTTCGCGAACTTCTTCAACTCCCTTTGAATGCGAATACGACTGTCCGCCTTCGAGTCCGAGCAGATTTTCGCGCATTGCTTTGAGTAGCGATTCGTCGGCGTTAAAGCCGAAATTTCCCGGATTTCCGATATTTAATTTTATGACTTGCTGTCCTTGCGACTCCAATTCGTAAGCCATATCTAAAACGGGACCTCTTATTGCGTAACTTACTCCCGTCATTCTTTTTGAACGCGTTACTAACATTTTAACCTCTTTGAGAGTTTTTGTTCGATAAAAATACTATTGTTTCGTCTATAAAGTCAAGAGGTATTGCGTTCTAAAAGCAACTCGTCGTGATTTGAAAAATCAAAAAATTTTTAGCAAATATAAAGTAAAAGTAAAAAAAACACTCTCTTGCATATTCCCAAAAACTATTTTATATACAAAGTTTTAGGAATATTATACGTATCATATTCCTAAAACTTTGCAAAAATTATAAGTTTTAGGAATATAAGCGGGGTTAAAATGGAAAAAGTAGAAAAAACTGATAGAAACGAATATTTGG
The DNA here is from genome assembly GCA_009787445.1 of Chitinivibrionia bacterium. Lineage (GTDB taxonomy): Bacteria > Fibrobacterota > Chitinivibrionia > Chitinivibrionales > Chitinivibrionaceae > WRFX01. The sequence continues at coordinate 7,298 of WRFX01000068.1, forward strand.
AAACGCTTGCGGATTTGCGTGATAAAAATCTGATAAAAGTAATAACCGGCGCGAGAAGAGTCGGTAAATCGACGCTTTTAACGCAATTTCAAGAGAAGTTAAAAAGAGAAGAGCCGGATATTTCTATGTTGTCAATAAATTTGGACGTGCCCGAATATCGGTTTCTCGCCGAAAAAAATTGGAAAGAAATTTATGATTTCATTATACAGGCGATTAGTCCCGACAAAATGAATTATATTTTTCTTGACGAAATTCAAAACGTTTCGCAGTTTGAAAAATTATTGGAAGGTCTGTTTGTCCATCCGAAAATTGATTTGTACGTAACCGGCTCAAACGCATATTTGTTGTCGAGCGAACTTGCGACGTTGCTTACGGGAAGACAATTTGAAATAAACGTTTTGCCGTTTTCGTTTGCGGAATATTTGAGATTTACCGAAAACAAAGAAAATCCCGACAGAGCGTTCGGCGATTACGTAAAAACGGGCGGTTTCCCCGAAGCGGTAAAATTGGCTGAAATAAACGGCAATTATTCGTTTCAGTATTTGCAGACAATTTACAAAAATATTTACGAAAACGACATAAAAGTACGATACAAAATTCATTCGGAACAGTCGTATCAGGAAGTCGTAAATTTTTTGGCGGATTGCGTTGGTTCGCCTGTTTCTCCGGGAAATATCGCGAAAGTTTTAACAAATTCGGGGAAAAAAATAGACAATAAATCCGTCGCGAAATATATTTCTACGCTTACCGATTCGTATTTGTTTTATCGCACGACTCGCTATGATGTAAAAGGAAAACAGCATTTGGCGACGCAAGAAAAATATTATCTTGTCGACACGGGATTGCGAAACGCGCTTTTGGGCAAAGAACTTTCAAACGACAGCGGACATCTGCTGGAAAATATTGTTTTTTTGGAATTGTTACGTCGCAAAAATCAGGTGTGGATTGGAAAAATAGGAAACTGCGAAATCGATTTTGTCGTTCGCGACGACGGCGGTTATACGAAATATATTCAAGTTTCGCAATCCGTAAAAAATCCCGAAACGCTGGCTCGCGAACTTGCGCCGTTCGATAAAATTCCCGACCATAACGAAAAAATTTTGATTACGGCGGATTACGAAAACGGCTCGCGAAACGGAATAAAACAGGTAAATATCGTCGATTGGCTGTTGGGAAAAAATTAGCGTTTTATTTTAGCGTTTTTTCATTTTTTTTAGAAACCTGCCTAATTCTGCGGCAATCCTTACAAAAAGCGTCCTTTTCGGCATAATAAAATCGTAATAATCGCTTGTAAATTGCAAATTTTCTTCAAAGTTACTCGGTTCTTTCAGCGGAAATACCAATTCGCCGAAAGGAATGTTTGAATTATCGGCATTGCTATTGCGCGTGTGCGTGGCGTTTTCTCCGAAACCGATATTGCAGATAAGATTCGCCTTCGGAATTACGCAAAATTGCTTTTTCATTAAATTCAGGCACAATAGCTGATAATCCCAAGTTCTCAAATATTCTCCTTTTGACTTGTATGTTTTTACAAATCTTCTCGCCATTTTTTTTATCTGATGTTTTTTAAGCGGATAAAGTAATTCTTCAAACGACGTTTTGTTTTTCAACTGCGGCAAAAACGACAGAGTAAAATCGTAATCTTTCCAAACCCTTCTGTAAGTAGCCCAACCCCAAATATATGTAAAACGGGAGAAAAAATATTCGTTCGATTTTTCTTCTCTGTATTTTGCAAATTGGTTTGTTCCGGCGATTATGGAAATTCTTTCGTCGTCTTTATATTTAACGAGTAATTCGTCGCAAAAGCGGAAAAAATTCGGACAGGGCAAACAATCGTCTTCCAAAATAATTCCCATTTCTTCGTTTTCAAAAAACCACGAAATCGCGTTTGAAACTCCGCGCCCGCAACCCTGATTTATTTCGCTGAATCTCGTTTTTATTTCGCATTTCCAGTTAATATTTGAGACGATATAATTTCTCAAATATTCAACGTTTTCTTTTTCGTTTTGCCTTTCTGTTCTTGCGCCGTCGCTTGCCAAATATATTCTTGGCGGCTGCGAGTTTTTTATCGCCTCGAAAACGCGCTTCGTCTCTTCAATCTTATTGAAAATAATGAATAGAACCGCCGATTTTGTCGTGTACTTTTCCATATTATAACTCCCATTTATAAAAATCTTCATTGAAAATAATATATTTCCTCCTGCGCGAAGATGAAAAATATTATTTTACCTGACAAAAACAAAACCGAGCAACAAAAAGAGGGCTATGCCGATGATTAAAAAACTCATAATAAAACTTTTCAGATTATTAGGTTACAATGTGGAATCTAATAGAAAATTTTTGAAAAATGTTTTTAACACCCGCTTTCAGAAAAACGTATTGATTTCCTATGTAATCGGTCCTTTTCTTTCCGACGCAAAGCGACGCGGGGTTGGGCATACTATGGGAATGGAATGTTATACCGCGGCGAAAATTTTTCAAGAACTTGGCTACAATGTCGACGCGACGCAGTTTAGCGATAAAAGAAATATTAAATACGAAAAATACGATTGCGTTTACGGTTTCGGCTATTCGTTAGAAAACGCCTTTTATTCAGATTGCGCCGAAAAGATAAAAAAAATATATTATTCCACAGGAGCGTCTCCTTTTTACAGCGACAAACAAACCGCTCTTAAACTAAATAATTTTAATTTGGAAAAAGGACTGATAATTCCAAAATCGGCTCGTCTTGTGCCCGGTTTTTCGACTCTTTCGATTATAATGCCCGATTTAAACATAACGTTAGGCAACGCATTTACGGCTAATACGTACTTGGAAATCAATCCTAAATTGAACGTCAGAACGACGCCTGTTTTTTATTACGATTGTTATGATTGCGATTTATCGAGAAAAAATTTTAACGAAGCCAGAAAACATTTTTTATGGTTCGGTTCCGGAGGATTATTACACAAAGGATTGGATATTTTAATCGATATTTTTTCACAACGAAACGATATATTTTTGCATATATGCGGCGCGTCAAAGGACGAAACGAAATTTTTTGATTATTATAAACCGATAATCGAGCGGTCAAACAATATTATTGAACACGGATTTGTGGATATAAATTCCGCAGATTTTAAAAATGTTATGGACAAATGCGCTTTTGTCGTCCATCCTTCCGTCAGCGAAGGCGGAGCCGCCAGCGTCGTTACCGTAATGGCTAACGGCGGTTTAATACCGATTATCAGCAAATCGTCGGGATTAGACGTCGAAGAATTTGGCTATGTATTCGATGTAATTGACAAAAATACGGTTTTAGAATATATAAACGAAGCGTTAAAACTTTCAAACGACGTTTTATATGAGAAAGCGCTAAAAACGAAATCAACCGTTAGAAAAAACCATACTTATGAAATTTACAGGCAAAATTTATTAAAATACATAAAAGAAGCGCTCGGACAGGAAAAAATATGAAAAAAATATTATTCGACCATCAAATCTTTTCTATGCAAAAAATAGGCGGGATTTCCCGATATTTTGCGGAATTGCTGAAATTTAATCCGCAAGCGCTAATTTCTTTATTATATACGGATAACGTTTATTTGCAAGAAGAATGTTTTAAAAAATATAAATTGCTTCCAAAATATCCGAATTATAAAGAAAAAGGACTGATAAATCGAATGCTAAAAAATAACAACTATAATATATCCGTTAAAATATTGAAAGAAAATAATTTCGACGTGTTTCATCCGACTTATTACGACTCGTATTTTTTGAAATATTTGAAAAACAAACCTTTCGTTTTAACCGTATACGATATGGTTCACGAACTTTTTCCTTATTATTATCCGAGTAAAAAGCGGCGAAAATCAAAAGAAATTTCTCCTAAAATTGATTTGATATTAAAGGCGAATAAAGTTATTGCAATAAGCGAAAATACAAAAAACGATATATTGCGATTTTGCCCGCAAGTCGATGAAAACAAAATAAGGATAATTCATCTCGGATATTCGTTTTCTCAACAAAACGACAATGAAAAAGCGATTTTTCCAAAAGAGAATTTTATTTTATTCACCGGAGAACGCATTAGATATAAAAATTTTGATACATTCGCGCAAGCGGTCGCTCCGTTATTGATTAAATACGATTTGCGGCTTATTTGCACGGGCGCGCCTTTTAGCGACGATGAAAAAGAAAATTTGAAAAAATTAGGCGTTTTTGACAGAGTTTCAAGCGAATTCGTTTGCGAAGAAAAATTGTCCGAATTATACTCCAAAGCGATTTGTTTTGTGTTTCCGTCTCTTTACGAAGGATTCGGACTTCCCATATTGGAGGCGTTTTCGCAAAATTGCCCGTGTTTGCTGTCAAACGCAAGTTGTTTTCCGGAAATAGCCCAAAACGCGGCGCAATATTTTGAGCCAAAAAGCGTTGACGATATGAGAAACGCTATTGAGAAAGTTATATGTTCGCCGACTTTACAAAATGAAATGATTTTGAAAGGTAAAACCGTTTTACAAAAATATTCTTGGGAAAAATGCGCGCAAGAACACGCAAAATTATATGAAGAAATTTCTTAAAATAGACATTTGAAAGGAGATAAACAATGGAAAAAAAACAATATCCTAAAATATCGATAATTACTCCGTGTTTCAATTCGGATAAATATTTGGAAGAAACAATTCTTTCGGTTTTAGGTCAAAACTATCCTAATCTTGAATATATTATAATAGACGGCGGAAGCACGGACAAAACCGTAGAAATAATAAAAAAATATCAAGATAAATTGACTTTTTGGATTTCCGAAAAGGACAACGGAATGTACGAAGCCATTCAAAAGGGATTTAACAGGTCGACGGGCGAAATAATGGCTTGGATAAACAGCGACGATATGTATCATAAAAATTCTTTTTATACCGTCGCCGAAATTTTTCAAAATTTTCAAGAAATAAAATGGCTTTTAGGAGCGGTAACGCTATGGGACGAATACGGCAGATGTATAGGCGTTGATAAAAGCAAAAAATTTACGCGGTTAGATTTTTTAACGCGAAATTTCAAATGGCTTCAACAGGAATCGTGCTTTTTTCGCAGAGAATTGTGGGAAAAAGCGGGAGGATATGTAGACGCTTCTTTGCGTTATGCGGGCGATTTTGAATTGTGGTTGAGATTTTTCAGGCACGAAAAATTATTTGTTACGGACGCGCTTGTCGGCGGATTTCGAATGCGAACTTCGGGGCAATTATCGGTCGACGGCGTAGAAAAATATTGGGCGGAATTGAAAAAATGCGTAAAAAAAGAACCCGTTGGCGTTTTTGAAAGATTTAAAATATTAAGATATAAAATAGTAGTCGCAATATTTAAGCAAATAGATAAAATTTTATCTAAAATTTTATCTAAATACAAAAAATTGGAATGCGGTTATTCAAACGAAATAACATTCAACAGAAAATTACAGAAGTTTGAAAAACGGACGTTTTAATTTAAAAGAAAGGAACGATTTTTAATTTTCAAAACTTGACTTTTCAGGCAGAATGCTTTCAAACGCGCTTTGTATATTTTTCATAACTTGCCCGTAATTTCTAATGTGTATATTGTCGTTGAGACAGACAAGTTTATACGATTGGTTTTTTACCGCCGCAATCGCCTGCTTGGATTTGATGACAAGCGGAAACATTTTCGTATCGACGTAAGTATTGTACGGCTCAAAATTACCTTTGCATATTTGCCAAGCGCGAAAAAGTTCGGGAGTGTAATCGGTAATATTTCTAAATCTGTTCGCCGACGTTTCGGTCAGTTCTTTTTCGGCGACAGCCCAAACTTCTTCAAAGGCGCTTTTCAAAAACGGTTGCGCATTGTGCGGCGAACGCAAAGTTATGAATTTATTATACGGTTTTAAAATATAATTCCAGCGGGCTTTGCCGCCGTATATTTCGGCGAACCATTTGTCGTGAAAACGGCTCAAAACTTCCTTTTTATCGAAATGTTCGTTTATGATTTTCAAATTATTTTTTATCCTTTTATACCATTGCGACCAAGCGGGATTATACTGAAAAGCGGCGATATCGCAAGGCAAACCGTTCTTAAAAAAACGTTCGGGTTCAAGTTTGTCCGTAATGAAAAAATCGTCGTTGAAATACACAAAACGTTCGGATAAATCCTTTATTTTGTGCAAATATCGCTCAATCACGACGGAATTATAACTCGGCAAAAATTGCTTCGGAATATAATCTTCGTGATTAACAAGTTTAAGTTTAGGATTATTTACGTTAAGCCAAGCGGGTTTTTGTCCGCAGGTAACAAAATGTATGTTTCGCGTCCAGGGCGCAAATTTTTCTACGCCGCGAAACCAATATTTCAAAAAACCGCAATCACGAAAACGGGCTTCGGATATTTCGTTTTTTGAATTGTCGATTTTGCCCGCGTATTCGGCAAAAGTTTTTTTCCATTTCGGCTCGCTCATATCGACCCAAGTTATTACAAAATCCACGTCCATTATAACCTCTAATATTTTTAATTTACAAAAATTTTTATATAAAATAACATATTTCTCTATATGCAAAGACGAAAAAATACTATTTTTGGTACTTGAAATTCAAACGGAAACGGAAAATTTAACCGATGAAAAAATTACTGTTAAAGGTTTTTGATAAAATACGACGGCATTTTTTTACTTCCGCAAAAGTAAAAAACAAAATAGAACAAGCGAATATTCGTAAAAAAAATACGCTCGCTTTGATTCCGACGTTGCCCGCTCTGCAATCCCGCGCGGACAAAAATTCTCCGAAATACATAGTTTCGCTGACTTCTTACGGAAAACGATTAACGAATACCGCTCCTTACGCGATAGTTACGCTTTTTAACCAAAATATTAAACCCGATAGAATTATCCTGTGGGTTGCTCGCGAAGACGAAGAAAATATTCCTGATACTATATACGAATTGGTAGAAAAAGGTCTCGAAATCCGTTTTTGCGAAAATATAAAATCATACAAAAAACTTATTTTTTCGTTACGGGAATTTCCGAACGACCGTATAATTACAGCCGACGACGATGTTTATTATCCAAGCGATTGGCTTGAACAGTTGATAGCGGAACACAAAAAAAATCCGAGAAAAATTATATGCCATCGCGCTAAAGGAATAAAAGTTGACAAAGATTACAAACTGCTTCCCTATAAAAAATGGGACGATAAAATAAATCCGAGCGCGTATTTCGCGGGGG
>WRFX01000069.1 GCA_009787445.1 Chitinivibrionia bacterium
ATTCGCTTGCGGCGGTCGAAGGCGCGTTTTCGGTAATATTTTTGTGTAAAGACGAAATTATCGCGGCGCGAGACCCGCTTGGCGTTCGTCCGCTTTCGATAGGAAAATTAGGCGAAAGTTTTGTAGTGGCGAGCGAAACCTGCGCGTTCGATTTGATAGACGCGCAATTTGTCAGAGACATAAAACCCGGCGAAGTCATAAAGATAAGCGAAAAAGGACTTGAAACGCTTTGGATTCTTCCAAAAAAAGCGTCAAAATACGCGCATTGCGTTTTTGAACATATTTATTTTTCACGTCCCGATTCCGTAGTTTTTGAAAGTAGCGTCGACGATGTTCGCAGAGCGTTCGGCAGGCAGTTGGCGAAAGAATACGAAATTCCCAAAAACGCGGATTTCGTTATGGGAGTTCCCGATTCCGCTATTGCGGCGGCGCTCGGATACGCGGACGGCGCGGGGCTTCCGTTTCAAATCGGGCTTATTAGAAATCACTACGTCGGCAGAACTTTTATTCGTCCCGGACAAGAAAACAGGGATTTTAGCGTAAAAGTAAAATTTAATCCTATAATTTCAATGTTAAAAGATAAAATAATAGTTGTCGTCGATGATTCGATAGTTCGCGGAACGACAATGCGCAAAGTTATGAAACTGATACGCGCCGCGGGTCCGAAAGAAATTCATTTGCGAATATCGTCGCCGCCGATAATTTTTCCCTGTTTTTACGGCGTAAATATGTCGGTAAAAGAAAAATTTATCGCAAACAACAAAACAATAGAAGAAATTCGCGAATATTTGGACGTCGATTCCTTGCATTATCTCACGATAGACGGAATGTTGTCGGTTTTGCCGCAAGAAAAACGTTCGCATTTTTGCTGCGCCTGTTTCGACGGCGATTATCCGATTTCGGTGGAAGATTGTATTGACGGACAGCCGATGGGATGCAATCTTTAATGAAAACTTTTTACGGGGATAAATTTTGAATTTAGCGTTTGGATTGGAGGCGGGGCTTGCTCAAAAGCAAATGCAAACCGCTCAAATGATACAGGTAATGACTATCATTCAACAGAATGCTTTGCAGTTGGAACAATATATCCGTCAGGAAGTTGAAATAAATCCGCTTTTGGAAATATCGCAGGAAGAAAACGTCGAATACGAAGAAGAAAGCGCGGGCATAAGAGACGACGACGAATTTTGCTTCGACGAAGAAAAAATGGACGGTCAAGCCGCTTTACAAGACGGTTTTGAATACGGCGACGAATTGCGAAGCGACGAAACATACGACGAAGAAAAGCGAAATTACGTCGAAAGTTTAAATGTTTATTCCAAAACGCTCGAAGAAAAACTAAAAGAACAAATTATAGATATGAATTTATCTAAAATTGTGCAAAAAATCGCAATTTATTTAATTGGCGAATTGGATGAAAACGGATTTTTGAACTTTAATTACGACGAAATGAAAAATCGTTTCGACACAAATTACGATAATGTTGAGCAAGCGGTAGAAGCGATACAAAATTGCGAACCGACGGGAGTCGGCGCGGCGAATATAAAAGAATCTTTACTTTTGCAACTTGATAAAATGGGTTACGACGACGACGATTTGGAATATAAAATAATACAAAATTGCTGGGATATGTTTATTCACGGAAAAATTACGAGCATAGCCCGAAAATATGAAATAGAGCCGTCGCAAATCCAAGAAGCGATGCAGATAATAAAGCAATTAAATTTATCTCCCGCAAAAGAAGAAGAGACGGACGACAACGAAGCGATAATTCCCGATTTGATAGTCAGATACGAAAGCGGCGTTTGGAAAGTTGCCGTAAATGATGAATTTTTGCCGAATTTGGAGATAAATCAGCAATATTCCGATATGTTGAGAAGACAATTTAAGGCGGACAAAAACACAAAAGAATTTATTCGCGACAGATTTAATAAGGCGAATTGGCTGATAAACGCGATTGAGCAGCGTCGAATGACCATAATTGCGACGATGTATGCGATAATTAAGCGTCAGAGTAATTTTTTCTCTATAGCAAAAAGCGAAAGAGCGCTTATTCCTATGAATCTTGCGGATATCGCAAAAGACACGGGACTTGACGAATCGACGGTGAGCAGAGTTACAAACGGAAAATTTGCGACGACTCCTTTTGGAATGTTTGAGTTGAAATATTTCTTTTCGGAAGTCGTAATAAAAAACAAACAAAACGAAGACGGCGGCGATATTTCCACGACAAAAATAAAAGAAAAATTAAGACAACTTATTGAAGAAGAAGACAAAACGCAGCCGCTTTCAGACCAGCAATTAGCGCAAGATTTAGAAAAAACGGGTTTAGCGGCGGCGCGAAGAACCGTCGCGAAATATCGGGAACAGTTAGGTTTTGCAACCGCAAGGTTGAGGAAGGTGTATTGAGTAAAGTTCAAGATAAGTTAATCAACTAATATTTTGCGGCAAATAGTATTTTATTTGCCAAAAACGAATATTAAAAAAAAATTGAGGTTTATAAAAATGAATAATTTTTTCATAGACAGAAACACGCAAAAGTTTAGCGCGATAAGTTTTCTTTTAACGATTACGGTCGCGATTTGGGTATTTGGCGCTTTAGTACAAACAGCCGAATCTTATTTTCTCCAATACGGCGCACTTTTGCCGTCGGCGGTTTTTCACGGGCAAATTTGGCGATTGCTTTCGTATGCGTTTTTGCACGACCCAAACGGTTTGTTTCATATCGCTTTTAATATGCTGGGACTTTGGATGTTCGGCAAAGAAATTGAATATATGTGGGGCAATCGCAGATTTTTTGAATTTTATTTTTTCTCGGCGATTTTTGCAGGTTTATTTTCACTATTAAACATATTTTGGGTCAAATATACCACAATAATAATAGGCGCGTCGGGAGCGTTAATGGCTCTTTTGGTAGTTTATGCCTATTATTTTCCAAACCGACAACTGCTTTTCTTCTTTTTTATTCCTATGAAAGTAAAAACCGCAGTTATCGTATATGCCATAATTTCCATTTTTGGCACGGCAAATAATTACGGCGGCGTATCGCACATAACGCATTTCGGCGGACTTATAGCGGGATTTTTATGGATTCACATCGGCGATAAAGTTGACCTTATTATACGAAACATATCGGCTGCTTTTCAAAATATTTCCACCGCAAAAAGCGAAACCGAATATAAAATACAAACGCCGCAAGCAAGCGCCCGCGCCGAAGAAGTAGATAAAATATTAGACAAAATAAATCAGTTCGGAATACATTCGTTAACACCCGCCGAAAGAAAAATTTTGCAAGACGCTTCGGCGGATTACAAAAACGAAAGATAATTATTTAATTTCGATAAACGGCAACGGTCCGCTGTTTCCCATATACGTCGGAAGTTGCCCGTTCCATTTTTCAATCGCTTTTAACTGCACGTATTCTTTTCCGCCCTGCGCTCTAATCGCTTCCGCCTGAATGCGAATCGCTTCCGCCTGTCCTTGCGCGTGGGCTACTTGCTGTTCCGCTTCAACTTTTATTCTTTCAAGGTCGTTTTTGGCTTTAAGCGCTTTTTGTTCGGCAATTTGTTTTTCTTCTATCGCTTTGTCAAATTCTTTTGAAAAACTAAAATTGGTAATTTGCACGCCGCCGACTTCCACAATAATAAAATATTGCGACAACTGCTGCGTCAAACTTTCCGAAATTTCGTCTTTTATAATTTCTCTTCTGACCAAAAGTTCGTCGGCGGTATATCTTGCGACAGCCGCTTTTACGACTTCTTGCACTCGCGACGCAATAACCTTGTTTTCAACGTCAAGCCCGACGGTCGAATAAAGTTCTATAAGACGCGACGCGTCCAAACGATAATTAACCGTGATTACGGTCTGAACCAACTGCATATTTTTTGACGCCGCCTCTGCGGGAGCGTCGGTTTTGCGCACGCGAATATCCACAATATTTATTTCTTGCGCTACGGGCATTTTGAAATGAAAACCTTCGCCGCTAACAGCCGTAAGTTTTCCCCAAGTAAAAACGAGCGCTCTTTCTCCCGATTTAACCGTGTAAATAGACGACGCGGCAACCGCGATAAGCACTACGATAATTATCGTCGCGATGCTGATTCCTACAACTCCTCTTTCGTTCATAATAAAAAATCCTTTCGTTTTTTTGTTTTTTTAATTTTCAATAAAGTAAAATACGTTTTGGAAACCGCTTAAAGCGAAAAACTTTTCACGCAAAACATTCAATATCGATTTCGCCGAAGCCGATTTTTTGCACCGCGCCGCTCATTGTCGCAAAAAAATTCTCGTCAAAAGAAATTTTAAGCGTTCCGCCCGCCATTTTTACGCAAATTTCATTTTCGCATAAACCTAATTTATAAGCGACCGCCGCAGCCGCGGTAGAACTGCTTCCCGAAGCCAAAGTGTAACCCGCGCCGCGTTCCCAAATTTCAATTTCAACGTTATTTTTGTCGATAATTTTCATAAATTGAACATTCGTGCGATTGACAAATCTCTTGTCTGTTTCAATAATTTTTCCGTATTTTTGTGCGATTTCGCAAGAAATTTCGTCCAAAACAATTACGCAATGCGGATTTCCTACGTTTGCCTCGCAAAATAAAAATTCTCTGTTCAAAACGCTTATTTTTTCATTTATACTCAAAATCGAAACTTTTCCCATTTCGACTTTTACCAAATTTTTATCGATTATCGTAGATTTAACTTCTCCGCCAAGCGTAAAAATTGAAAAAATTTCATTTTGTTTAACCAAATTTTTATCGAACAAATATCTTGAAAAAATTCGCAGTCCGTTTCCGCTTTTTTCGGCTTGACTTGCGTCGGGATTAAATATTTTAACCGAAAATTTACCATTTTTAACGTCGGCAAGCAAAATTCCGTCGCCGCCAATGCCAAAATGCACGTCGCAAATGCGGACAATATTTTGTCCATTCAAAACGTCGCAATATTTGCCGTCTATAACAATATAATCGTTTCCAAGTCCGTGATATTTTACAAACGGAATACTTAAAAATTGCAAACTTTTTATTCTGCGCTTTCCCATTTCGCTTCGCCTATAAGACAATTAAGCGCCTTATTTATCTTTAACTCTTCGCGAACATTCATAATTTCGCCGCTTCTGCGAAGCGATTCCTTAAATTGCTCAAACGGATAATTGTACATTTTCGCAATATTTTCAATATGCGCGTCGACCTCTTCCGTATTTACTTTTATTTTTTCCTGCTCGACAATATAATTCAAAATACGGAATCGACGAATCGCCTTTTCCGCTTCGTCTTTTCTGTTTTTGTAATATTCTTCAAAAGTCGGCTGCGGATTTTTCGCGTTAAAATAATGTTCTTCGTTTTTGCGAAGATTTTCTATATAATATTTTATCCTCGCTTCGGGAACGAAAAATTCGTTTTTCTTCGTCAATTCTTCTATCGCTTTTTCAAACGCTTCTTCTTTCGCTTCGTTTTTCTTTTTATGCAAAACGTTATCTTTAACAATCGCTCGCAACTCTTCTTCGTTCTTGGCGGTCGTGCCGATTTGCGCAAAAAATTCTTCATCGAGCGGCAAAAGCGTTTTGGCTCGTATTTGAGTGATTTTCACACTTGCCGAAGCGTTTTTTCCCGCATATTCGGGCAAAGGATAATTTGAAGGAAAAACAAAAGAAATTTCCTTTTTGTCGCCGATTTTTTGTCCTAAAAGTTCTCTGTTTAACTCTTCAAGGTTCGCGTTTCCGACTTCTATCATTTGCGGCGCGGGAAATTGTGCGCTTTTTTCGCCGTCGATTACAATATTTTCGTATTCGAGACCGACCACGTCGCCTTTTTTAATCGGCTCGTTCGTTTCGTTAAGTTCCGCCCGCTGATTTTTAATCGTCTCGATAATCGCGTCAATTTCGCTGTCTTCAACTACAACTTCTTTTGCCTTAACATCCAAATTTTTGTAATTTTCTATTTTAATTTCGGGGTCGATTTCCACAAGCGCGACGAAAGAAATATCGTCTATTTCTTTAACATTGACTTTCGTGTCTTCAAAAACGGGGTCGCCCGCGGGATTTATTTTGTTGTCGGCGCACGCTTTTCCATACGCCTGCGAAATAAGTTTTTCCGCCGCGTCCATAATAATGCTCTCGCCGTATCTCGAAATTACAATTTTTTCGGGAACTTTGCCTTTTCTAAATCCCTGAATATCGACTTTCTTTTTTACGTCGCTTAATACTTTATCAAATTCTTTTTGCACTTCTTCTTTCGGAATTTGAACCGAAATCTTTTTTTTCCACTCGCCTAACTCTTCGATTTTTGCGCTCATTTTTTTTGACTCCCATATATTTGATTTAATTTTTATACATACTAAAATGCGAGTAGAGGGAGTTGAACCCACACATCTTTCGATAACGGCTTCTAAGACCGTCGTGTCTGCCAATTTCACCATACTCGCCAAAAAAACAGCGTAAAAATACATTTTTGCCGAGTGCGCGGACAAGAATAAAGCGTTTTTTACGAAAATTTATTTCAAAAAATACAAATTTTTATTGCGCAAACGAGTGAAAATTTGGTATTTTCGGTAAAAAAGAAAGGAAAATTATGCTAAAAAGAAAAATTTTATTTTTTATATCGTTTTGGTTTTTTATGATTTATTGTTTTGCGATGCTAATACCTTACGTTATAATGTATCTTCCCGTACTAAACAAACGTCAGCAGCATTTGGTTTATTTTATGCAGTGGTCTTGGTCGCGTTTTTGCATACTTATTTCGGGCGCAAAAATCAAATTTAGCGGATTGGAAAACGTGCCGAAAGACAATATTTATTGCGTTGTGTCAAATCATCAGGGAATGTTGGATATTCCGATTCTTATGCGCGTTTTTCCTTGGACGCTCGGATTTATCACAAAAAAAGAATTGCTTTTTTTCCCGATATTAAACTTTTGGATGCTCGCCGTCGGATGCATATTTTTGGACAGAAAACGTCCAAGAAACGCCGTAACCGTATTTGAAAGAAGCGTAAAACAATTACGAAACGCGCATCCTATGGCGATTTTTCCAGAAGGCACGCGAAGCAAAACGGGCGAAATTGCTCCATTTAAGCCGGGCGCACTAAAATTGGTGTTAAAATCGCAAGTTCCAATTATTCCCGTAACCATAGACGGCGGCGGAATTATGGAAGGCACAAACAAAACCGACGACGTTTTTGTTACGATTCACAAAAAAATAGAATTTAGCGAAATTGCCGATTTGGAAACCGCGCAAATCGCCGCGAAAATCCGCGAAATAATAGTCGCGCAAGTAGGGAAAAAAGTTTGATAATAGCGAGTATAATTTTAAGTTCAATTTATATTGCAATTTGTTTTTATCTGTCGCGCGGGCTTAAAAATATAAACGTAAATTATCAAAATTCGACGGAAAAATCGGTAAGCGTAATAATTTGCGCAAGAAACGAAGAAAAAAATATAGATAATATTTTGAACTGTCTTTGCGAGCAAACTTATCCGAAAAATTTACTGCAATTTATAATCGTCGACGACCGTTCGAGCGACAAAACCGCCGAAATTATTCTTTCGTACAAAGAAAAATTAAAAAATTTTGCGTTTGTTCAAATTACGGAAAAACAAAAAGACGTTGCTCCAAAAAAGTATGCGTTCAACAGCGCGATAAAAATAGCCGAAGGAGAAATTATACTTCAAACCGACGCGGATAGTATAGTATCCGCCGATTGGATAGAAAAAAGCGTTTGCCCTTTTTGTGATAAAACCGTCGCGCTTTCGCAGGGAGTTGTAAAATATCGTTTTGACGAAAAAATATCGCCGATTCTAAAAACATATCAGTTTTTCGATTTTTATTCGCACGGAATCGTCGCGGCGGCGGGGATAGGAAAAAACATTCCGCTCAACGCAAACGCGAATAATTTTGCTTTTCGCAGAGAAATTTACGAAGAATTAGGCGGTTACGGAAAATTAGACGTAGCAATCGGCGGCGACGACGGACTTTTGACGCAAAATTTTTGGCAAAACGGCAAAAAAATAGTTTTCAACGCAAATTCTTTTGTGGAAACCAAGCCCGAATATTCGTGGAAAAGTTTAATAAATCAGCGAAAAAAATGGGGTTCCGAAACACAATTTTATTTGCCGAAACAAACGGCGATTCTCGCTCCCGTTTTTATATTTTATTGTTTTATAATTTGCGCAATTTTGTCGACGTTTATATTTTGGCAAATTTTTTATATAATTTTTTTGCTTTTTGCAATAAAAATTATCGGCGAATTGTTTTTTATGCGCAAAGGATTTTTGGTTTTGGGAGAAAAAACTTTATCGCCGCATATAATTTGGATTTCGCCGCTAAATTTATTTATTACAATTTATTCGGTTTTTTCGGGAATTTTCACCGAATTTGAATGGAAAGGCGAGAGGTTTAAGGGGAAAAAGTAAAGTTGGCACAGTTTTAAAAAGCAAAATTATAAAGTACCGCGAGAGACGCAAGAAACGTTATAAATCCAGCGAGCAGTTTAAAAATATTTATAAATAAAATTTTATTTAATTCAGGTTTTGCATTTTCTAACGTTTTAGAAATTTGTTCTAATCTTTGAATTGCATTTTTTAGTTTATCGGCTCTACTTTTAGCGCCATCGTCAAGAGACAGTAGCGATTTGGTATCTTCTAATTCGTTAACAATATCCAACCAGTTGGTTATAACTTTCGGTATAAAAACAAAATAATATAATCGACGGAAGCGGCGAGTTCTTTCCATAAGAATGATAATACGAACTTCCAAAGCGTCGTACATCGCTCTTTTTATATGGGCTTTGCATTCGACTAAATCGTCGCTGCGGTTATCTTTGATGTACTGTATTAAATGTCTTAACGAGTAACGTAATTCGTTTATTGACGGTAAATAAAAACCTTCATTTTTAACATATTCGGCTTCTTTTATGCA
Source organism: Chitinivibrionia bacterium (assembly GCA_009787445.1). GTDB lineage: Bacteria > Fibrobacterota > Chitinivibrionia > Chitinivibrionales > Chitinivibrionaceae > WRFX01. The sequence continues at coordinate 8,913 of WRFX01000069.1, forward strand.
GTTTTCTGCTTCTTCTATAAGCGAGTATAACTCTTCGATGTCTGCAGACAACATATTATCTCCATTTATATGAAAGGACTTTCTTTTTTCGATTTTCCATTTCTCTAAAACCTACATATTTGCCAAATTGAGCGAGTACATTTCCCGATACGTGCGACGAAACAATACGTTTTGTAAATTTTTCTTCAGCGCGAACATCCGCATTAGATAACAACGCGCCTAAAAATAAAAAAATTCCATCAAACATAACATTCCCCTTTCATAAAAAATTCATACAAACATTGCAGAATCTTATATAAAATAGTTAATTATATATAAACAATGCAAGAAAAATCTTAAATAAACCTTAATTTTTTTAATTTCTTCTATAAATATACAAAAAAAAGAAAAGAGAATCTATAAGCCGAGTTCTGTTCAGACGTAATCGTCCTTGACAGCCATTTATCTTAGCGACCTACCCGAAATTAAAAAAGCGAACAACTTTCCCAAAAAGGAATTTCGTATTTGGTCTTGCAACGGACGGGGTTTATCTCTTTTATTTGTTACCAAACAAAATTGCGGTCTCTTACGCCGCTTTTTCACTTCTCACCCCGAAAAATCAGGGCGGACTATTCTCTGCGACACTGCTCCATCGCGAAAAATTTCGCGTCCGAACTTTCATTCGGCATCCTGTTCTGCGTTGCTCGGACTTTCCTCATTTGCCTTAAAAAAGCAAACGCGACTGCCCAATTCTCTTTTCTAAAAAAATTACGGTCTCCATCCGTCGTCGGAATTTCCGTAAAGACGATTCGTTATGCCGCCTATCGTTACCGAAAACGAAATATTGCGAAATACGGGCTTCTTTTCAAGAACCTTACGTTCGCTATTGGGGAAAAATCCTAATTCAAACGAAACAAACGGAAGATATGTTTTTATGGCGGTTTTCGGAAAATAATCGAAAGCAACCCAGCCGCCGACAAGCGCGTCGTTCTTAAATTCGGGGGGGGCTGGCTTACCATAAATTTTGGCGGTAATATCCAAATATTTAGCCCCCATAGTAATGTAACCAAATTCCTTTACGTGAAAAGAAAACGCGCCCGAAGCCGTAATATCCCGACCTCTGTTATACTCGTTTCTGCCTTTGTCTTCCGAATAAAAAAAGTGAAATCGAGAAAAAAGCACAATAGCAAAAACATCGCCCATATAAGACGTAGAAAGTTTAACGTGCGTGCCTGCCGCCGCACCCATTCTCCCGTTGAAAACAAAAGACGGGTCAGACGAATGAATATTCGCGTCTTTTAAGCCCAAATCTACGCCGGCGTTTATAAAATCAGCCAAGCCGTATGTGAAAAAAATGTTTGCGCCATAAAGAGAATACGCGGGCGTTGGGTCGGTAGAAGAGTTAAGGGTCAAATACCCGCCAATGTAATCATAAGAAACACCGCTTGCAAATCTTGCCGCAGGAATCGTAGCGCTCGGATAAGAAACTCCCCCGCCGAAAACACTCGCCGCCGCCAAAAACGCGAAAAAAATCGCTAATTTATGTTTTATCATTTTTCACTCCTTTTTTTTACCATAAAAATACTATTTGCCGAACTTATAACGCTTCTATTTCTTTCTTGGAAAGTCCCGTAATTTCGGATATTTTTTCGGCGGACATTCCGAGTCGCATCATTTCTTTTGCGCTTGCTTTGTTTCTTATTTCAAGTTCTTTCTTTTCTTGAAGCAAAGTTTCAATAGTTTTCTTATCTTTTGCAAGTTCTCTGTCTTTTTCGCCGAACATTCCTTCCATCGCTTCGCGATGATATTTTTCTCGGCTCAACTCTTCCCGCGTTTTTTCGTCTGCCGCGACGTATTGCAAAACGTTTAACATTTCCTTCATTTCCGTATCGTCCGTTTCAAACGGAAAACTTTTTGTCGTTTCATCGTCGCCAATAAAGTTTTTTTGCTCGAAAATAGAAAGCAATTTTTCTAATTTTGTATTGAAACTCGGCTTTATCTGCAATGTTTGAATAAAATAAGCCCGATGCGTAAAATGTTCTACAAAATCGTCGTTTATTTCTAATTTTTTGTCGCTAATTAAATCACAACATTCAGGACGAGTCGACATAAAAACGGGCGAATCGACAGACAAATTAAAACCCAAAACGTAAATAGAAATTATAGGAAATTCGGATTTTTTATATTCGTCGCCCAAATATCTTTTGAAACGATAAATATCTCCCAAACTTTTCGCTTTTCGCATTTCTATAATTACTCGCTTGCTTCCTTCGTTTTCCGTTTCTATGGTCGCGGCAAAATCTTTTCTAAAAAGCGATACTTGCAATGCGTCTTTGTCTATATCCGTATATTCCTGAATCGTCGGTTCAAGCGACAATACTTTGCAATCTAAAATTGTGCCGATAAGAAATTTTGCGGTCTTATCGTTTTCCAAAAGTCGCTTGAACGTCGCGTCGTATATCGGATTTGCAATTATCACTTATTTTTCCCCATTAAACTAAAAACCTCCTTGTAAATTTCGTTTGTTATTTTCAAACAAAAATTGCAAAACTGCGTCTCTATTAGTTGCGGGAAGCGGCTCAAAACGCAAAACGTTACTTTTTACTCCCGCAACTTCCGCCCAAACTTCTATGCACAAATACAGCGCGTCGGTTTGTCCGTAAGTTAAAGTATTTGTGGCAACGCCTCTGCCGCCCGTAGTTTTAACGGCTTTTGGAAGAGAAACGCCTATCGTCGCGGTCGGGTCGGCTATTCCGTTGCCGTTAAAGTCAATGTCAATGTAATCTTCTTCTATTTGTTTTTTCGTTTTTTCATCCCAAATAGTATATTTACCTTTACTTTGGGCATATTTTTTTGTAGAACCGGGCTGCCAGAGCTCGTACCAATCAAACGAACCGTTTTTGTTATAATCTATATACCAAAAATCGCCTTCGTTATAAATAATATGGTCTTTTTCAATAGTACCCACTACATCGCGTTTTACAAGCGGATATGCTTCTTTCCACCTACCTTTAGTAAGTCCTGCATATTCCGGCGCAGCGTCAATAACTTCCAAAGGATGATAAAACGGTTCTACCAAATCTTTTGTACGATTGTCTACTTCATAAGCGCCTTTTTCAGATACGTAAATAGTTTCCCGCGTAGAATCGCTCATGCAACGTGCAGGATAGGCAATGTATTTACCGCCTTCTCTATCATTGTCAACGTCATCACCATTATAAAAGTACCATCCGCCTTTAATATATTCGGGAGAACCTAAAGTGCCGATAGCAGAACCACTTTCAGTATCATCTCCTATCTCTGTTCTAAATTGTATTGCCGAGTCGCAATCATAAAACTTATTTGGACCAGGGTTAATATATTTCCATTTCCAACCTGTCGGAATTTGTATAGGTACGTCAGGTAAATAAGCAAGCGAGTCGCGCAGACCGTTGCCGTTTATATCCCAAAACGGCGAGTCGGGGTTAAAATCTGACGGATTGTGTTTTTGCGCGCCGGCAATAATAAGTTCTCCTCTTGGCAGGGGGTACACTTGCGTACCGCTACCGCAATCTACGCCATACGGGCATTCGCCGTTGTCGCGTATTCCGTTAAAGTTGTAGTCGTGTACGGGTCGTATTTTGTATTTGTAATCTACTCCATACGTTTTTTTGTCGGGGCTTATATACGGAACTTTTTGAAAGTTTGCAATTCCAACAATTCTCGTACTGAAAACCACATCCATTCCGTCGGCAATGGGATTGTTGTTTATATCGGAAGTTATTACCGCAAAATTTATGCTATACACTCCCGTGCTTCCCGAAATATTGCCAATATCATAAGAAAGCGAAACGTTTTTAATATTTTCGGCAACTGTAATTACTACGGTGTCGCTTCTTATGGAATCGCAGTGTTTTGGAGAACAGGCAAAAATGCGGACTCCTTGTTGTTCGCTTGCGGTGTTTCCCGCTCTAAATTTTACTTCGGCTTTGCCGTTTGTTTCTGTGGTATTAAATAAATCCTCTAAATATCCCGCGCCGCTTGAGCCGCCTACCATACTAAAATTAATTTTTTCGCCCGCGACAAGATTTCCCGCAACGTCATAAGCCGTCGCGATTACTTGTACGCTATTGGTAGCGCCTACGGGTACCACTTCGGGAGTCGCTTCAAGCGTTATTCTGTGCAACGAGCCCGCTTTTATGTATAGCGACCTTTTCCCGTTAGTTTTTTGGGAACTTTCGGTTTTTTTGCTGTCGACGCTTATAGTTAATTCGCCTGAAAATTCGGGATTTCGTATGGCAAAAAATATAACTCCGTCGGCGTTTGTATTAGCGGTAAAACTTGGCGCAGTTTTGTTGCTATCGTTTGGGTCTACAACAATTCCTCCAGCCGATACCGATACCGAAAGTTCTACGCCGCTTTTCACTCTTCCTTCGGGGTCTTTAAATGTCGCTTTCATTTTCGTATAATTTGGTTTTTTACCGCCTACCGTGTCTCTTGGACTTACGGTATAATTATTTGCGGGGTCTTTGGGGTTTTTGTAATCGTCTAATCCGTTGGCGTTGGGAGCGGTTATTTCTATGGTGCTGTTAGAGTAATGTATAACTAACATACTCTGTACGCCAGCCGCCGTAGCAAAAATCGTATCGGTTTCTTTATTTCCGACGTTTGAGGCAGAAAATTTTGCTTCCGCTTCGCCGCCGCCGTTTGTTGCTTTTTTTGCTTTTTCGGTTTCTAAAAGTTTAAGCGTCGTAGTTCCGCTAAATTCTATGCTATCTCCAAAAACGTAATTTGAAAGCGCGTCTTTTAATACCGCCTTAACGGTTAAAATATCTACTCCCGGTTTTATACTTTCTCTGTCCGGGTTTAAAGTAAGAGTCATCCCTTCAAAAGTAATCACTACCGATTGTATAGACGATGGGTCTGAAGCAAGTTGCGCATATACGGTAGCGTATCCGTTTTCTTTAACGCTTATAATTTCGGTTTTTGCTATTCCGTCGTTTCCTGTTTGCGCATTTCCTACGGTTAAACGTCCTTTAGTGGTTCTAAAAATTATTTTTTGTCCTGCTAACGATACGTTGTCTAAATCCACGGCTATGGCGGTAAGTCCTATGGAACTTTTTCCGTCGGCTCTAATAGAATAAAGCGAATCGCTAACGAATTTTAGCGGTCCGGGCATAACGTTTTTTGTAACAAAAATGCTTATACTTGTGTCAATATCCGCATATTTAAAGGTAATTTTGTACGTTTCGCTTTCTCTTTCGCCTAAATCTGCAGAAAACGGTATCGTAATAACGCCTGTACTGTTGGTTGTTAATTCTAACGGTGTTCTACTGCCTATGCTTTCGTTGTTAATTTTGGCGCCAGACGCATCGACCGAAAGCGTAACTTTTGCGCCCGGAATCGCTTCGGGAGCATTACTCGACGACGTAGTATCGGTTTTTTTCAGTTCAATCGTAATGGGAGTTGTAGAACCGTCGGAAAGATTTCTTTCGTATAACAATTCCATTTCCGTTTTATACTTCGCCTTATCGGGAATAGTCGGGTCGTCGGTAGTAGTACTACTACTCGAATCCGAGTCGTCGCGTCCGCAACTGTTAATCATTAGGGTCCCCCCCCCCCC
>WRFX01000070.1 GCA_009787445.1 Chitinivibrionia bacterium
ACGAAAACTTTCTTCATTAACGTGGCAAGAAGCATATACGCAAAGATAGTGCCGATTAACCACGGGTAGTAAGCAAACGGCAAATGGTGCATATCAAGTTGCTTTCCAAGCCAAGTGTAAGGAATAATCGTTCCCGTGGCGATACCCAGCGTGGTAAGCAAAGTAAGTTGCCACGAAGCCCTGCTGTGAAGGAAGGGAATTTTTGGCGTTCTTATCATGTGAATGACTAACGTTTGAGACCACAGCGATTCTACAAACCATCCCGTATGGAAAACAGCCATAAATATCAGTTGCGCTTCGGGAGAAAGTCCGACCCAAGAACCGCCCGCGACGAGCGGACAGATGAGGAAAAACATCAGTATATACGTGGTTATGTCAAAAACCGAACTCGTAGGTCCTATCCAAAGCATAAAGCGGCTTATTGACGTTGCGTCCCACTTTCTCGGCTTGCGCAGAAAATCCGAATCCACATTATCCCACGGGATTGCGATACAGGAAATATCGTAAATCAGATTCAATATAAGAATATGAATGGGCAGCATCGGCAAAAAAGGCAGGAAAGCCGAAGCCGCAAGCACCGAGAACATATTGCCGAAGTTTGAACTCGCGGTCATTTTTATATACTTGATAGTGTTGGCGTACGTTTTTCTTCCTTCGACAACCCCCTGTTCCAATACCATTAAGTCCTTTTCCAAAAGTATAATGTTGGCGGATTCCTTCGCGATGTCCACTGCGGTATCTACCGATACGCCCACGTCCGCCGCTTTCATTGCCGCCGCGTCGTTAATTCCGTCCCCCAGAAAACCGACCGTATGACCGTTGCTTCGCAGAGTCGTAACGATACGGGCTTTTTGTTTGGGAGAAAGTTTGGCGAAAATGTCGGTTTCTTCGACGGCTTTTGCGAGTACGTCGTCGCTCATTTCTTCAACTTGCGACCCCAATAATATATGTTTCGTATCTATGCCGACGGATTTGCACACCGTTACCGTTACCGCGTCGTTGTCTCCCGTAAGCACTTTTACCCTGACGCCGTATTCGTTCAACGCTTTAATTGCCTCGCCCGCGCTTTCTTTGGGCGGGTCAAGAAACGCGAGACAGCCGACAAAGGTCATATCGCTTTCGTCTTCGGTGGAAAGCGCGGTTTCGGCGTTTAATTTTTTGCACGCCACTCCCAAAACCCTCATTCCTTTTTCATTTAGAGCGCGGCATTGGGCGATAATTTGTTTCCGTAAATTTTCATCCAACGCCTCCGTCGCTCCCGCGTATTCCGCGTTAGTCGAAACCGCCAGCATTTCTTCGACCGCGCCTTTCGTAATAAGTTCGACGTATCCCGACGTATCCTGCACCGCGACGCTCATTCTGCGGCGATTAAAATCAAAAGGAATTTCATCGACTTTTTTGTAGTCGTTCCACTTGCTTTCCATTTCCGCTTTGCGCGTGAACTCGATAATCGACAAATCCATAAGATTTTTCAAGCCCGTCTGATAGAAACTGTTTAAAAATCCTCGTCGAAGCACGTCCATATTTTCGTTGCCGCGTATATCGAGATGCTGTTCCAAAATAACTTTGTCTTGCGTAATCGTTCCCGTTTTGTCGGTGCAAAGAATATTCATAGCGCCAAAATTTTGTATGGAATTTAGGTTTTTCACGATAACGCGCTTTTTCGACATAGACACCGCGCCTTTGGCAAGGTTTGCTGAAACAATCATAGGAAGCATTTCGGGCGTTAAGCCGACCGCCACCGACAAGGCAAAGAGCAACGCCTGCAACCAATCTCCTTTGGTGAAGCCGTTTACTAAAAGCACTATCGGAACCATTATCATCATAAATCGTATAAGAACCCACGAAACCGAATTTACGCCTTTTTCAAAACTTGTGGGCGGGGCTTTTGCTTGAAGTTGTTGCGCGATTGAACCTAAAATCGTGTCGTCGCCGACGTTTATAACGAGCGCGGTTGCGGAGCCGGATATTACGTTTGTTCCCATAAAAGCCAAGTTGTTTAATTCAAGCGGGTTGCGCCCGACGTCGGCGATAACGCCGCTAAATTTTTCCACCGGCTCGCTTTCTCCCGTAAGCGCCGACTGGCTTATAAACAAGTCCTTTGCCGTAATTATGCGGACGTCGGCGGGGATCATATCGCCGGCGGCAAGATATACCAAATCGCCCACGACTATTTCGTCCATCGGAATTTCCACTTTTTCGGAGCGAGTTTGGTTTAGTTTTTCGCCGTGAAATTTTCTCCCTACGCGAACCGTCGTTTTCACCATTTCGGTAAGACGTTTGGCGGCGTTATTGCTGCGCATTTCCTGAATAAAACGTAAAAACCCCGAAACAAGCACCATTACCACGATAATAACGACGGCGGTTACGTCAACGTCTTCCGGGGCGACGAAAATAACGTCGGTAAAAAGTTCCACCACCGCGAGTACGAGCAAAACCACCGTGAACGGATTTATAAACGCGCTGACTATTCGTTTGAAAAGAGTGTCTTTGTTGTGCGAAGTTATGGTATTAACGCCGTATTCGTCGCGTCTTTCGGCTACGTCATCTTCATCGTAGCCGGCAGAACTGTTGTCGTATTGAATTAGCAGAGTATCGCCGTCTCTCGTCGCCGATTTTAGAAGCCGCTTGTGAGCGCGTTCCGTTCTGGCAGAAGCGACTTTGGCTTCCGTTTGCGCTTTCGTTTGCATTTTTCCCCCGTTTCGTTAAAAAATTCGGTATATTGCGTTTTAAGTCATTAATTCAATTCGCCTGTTTCGATAAAAAAGACAAATATCAATGGAGACCATTAAAAAATTTATAATGTACAAAACTAACACAATATCGGGGTTGTTTATGATTTTATTGAGCATACCGAATATGTATCCCGCGTTAAGGACAAACATAAACAGGACGCTTTTGCCTGCGGTTGAGCGCGATTTTAACGATTTATAAATGTCAATCGGCCACGACGCGCCGAAACAGATTAACATTCCCGCTTCCAAAAAATTCATATTTCCTCCATAAAACGTTTCGCAAAAAGCATAAAATAATTTAAGACAAAAGCGAAATTAACGATTTTAAGTAAAAAAATTGCATTTTTCGTATTTTCTCAAATTCAAATATTATTTTTATCGCGTAAAATTCAATAAAAAGAAAGAAAGCCGAAAGGTGTGGTTTCTAATAAATTAAAAATTTCTCGAAAGGAGAAAACTTATGAAAGTTAAACTTATTAACTTGATTATTGCGACGATGTTCGCTTTTACGTCGGTATGGAGTTCATCGGAAGGCGGCGGAGTTTCGCCGCAGCAGGCGGTTGCCAAACTTGAACAGGGCAACAAAGATTATGTAAGCGGCAAAAAAAGTAGCGCCGATATTTCAAAACAGCGTCGCGAAAATACCGCGAGTAAGGGGCAAACTCCTTATGCGGTAGTATTGACTTGCTCCGATTCCCGCGTGCCTCCCGAACATATTTTTTCTGCGGGCGTAGGCGATTTGTTTGTTATTAGAACTGCGGGAAACGTAGTCGGAGATTTTGAACTCGGCAGTATCGAATACGGCGTAGAGCATTTGGGCGCAAAAGTCATAGTCGTTATGGGACATAGCAAATGCGGAGCGGTAGCCGCCGCAATGTCGGACGGACACGTTGAAGGGAAAATCGCCAATATAGTAGAAGAGATAAAGCCGTCAATCGCAAATGCTGCGGACGCCGCAAAAGCGGAAGAACTTAACGTTGCCAATAGCAGCGAAAAAATATTGCAAAGCGAAATTTTGTCGAAAATGGTAAAGTCGAATAAAGTTGTCTTAAAACAGGCGAAGTACGATATTACCACAGGCAAAGTCGAGTTTTTGAAATAAGTTTTAGTCGGGAAATGGAAACAAAAGATTTATAAAAATTAAGGAAGCCGTAAAAAAAACGGCTTCCTCCGTAGGAAAAACAGTCGAGGATTACTTTACCGTTTCACTCCTACTTTCGCGGAATACAGATATACTTTCCCGCTTCTGCTTTTTGCTTCTGCGATTACCAAATAACCGCCGTTAGCGACAATTCGTCCCGAAGAATTTGTTAAATCCCATTTAGATTCTCTGCCTTTTGCGTTGCTTGAATAAACGACGTTTCCCGTATTGTCGTAAATTACGACTTTTATTTCTACAACGCCTCCCGCTTCTTTTGGAAGCGTTACGTCAATTATTTCGAGTTGCTTGTCCGAAATTACGCTAACTACGCTGTTCTTAAATCTTATGCCATAGCGGCTGTCGGATTTTTGAACGTCGCGAATCGACGTTTCGCCGACAACTGAAACTCTTATGTCTTTTTCCGCGACAGAGTAGTTTTTAGCCGTAATGCCGCCGGTTTTTACCTTTACAATATACTCGCCTTTTTCTATAGAACGAGTATTTGCGCTTGTCTTTTGAATTTCAAACGACAATTCTCCGCTCAAAACGTCTTTGTTATCTGAAATATTATCTTCGTCTTTGGCAAATCCGACGTAATCCAATTTTCCTTTAACCAATTGCAGTAAAGCGGTTTCATCGGTTATCGTCTCTTTATCGACGACAATTTCGTCGCTCGTTTCTCCGTTTTCTTTTACCACGACAATATCGAGCGGTTTTTTCAGAATTTCGTAATCTTTTGTAGTGTTGGTCAAATCGATATTCAGTAATTGTTCTCGCGGAGGATTAACCCAAATCGCCAAAGCAGGCGACTGCTGTTCCAACGAATACGCGCCGACTTGCGAAAATCTGTTGGCAACTACAATCGCAAGTTTATCTATATTTCCGTCGCCTTTGTCTATTGCCGCCACCGCTTCGGGCGCTTGTACCTTTTTGTTGTATATAAACGGTCCCGCGTTTTCCCAAACAATTTCTATGGTTCTTCTTGTTATGGAATATTCTTGCGCGGTATTTATTAAAACGACGTTTGGATTCGGAGTTGCTAATTGCGCCGCAGCGATATATCCGTCGCCGATTTTGCCTTCTTTTCCCGTTACTTTAATCGGAAAGTTGTTATCGCTGCTTATTGCCGTCGGCGCTTGTTCTTCGTCGTTTGGCAGCCATCCGAGAACGGGGTCGCCCCAAACTACAAAAACGTTTCGTTTGTGAATTTCAAAACTATACGCGCCATTGATAGTCGAATAATTGCCAAGACCGATAATATTAGCGTTTGCCGCGCCGACGTTTATATTATTGGTATACGAAACGGAATAATCCGCGCCTTCTTTTAACGCAATTACGCTTTGCCCTTGAACAAATTCAAGCGGCGGAAGTTTTATTTGACTGCCCGTATAAACGGTAGAAAACGGAGGAATCCTGACGCCTTGCGCTTCAAGAGGATTAACTTTCCATTTCGCAAAAAGCGTCATATTTCTTGCTTCTCCGCTAAAAAGCGAAATCATCGGGTCGCCTAAAAAATCCGAACCGCGATACCAACCGTCGAAAATATAGCCCGTTTTGCTTGGCGGATACATTGTCAAATTCCCGCTTTGAACATTATACGACGTCGGATTCAAGTCGTTTTGGTTTCCGCCGTCAAGTTCGTACGATATCGTATAAGATATTGGCGCCCATTTCGCAAAAAGCGTTATGTCTTGCGTTACTACGTCGCTTGCAAAATTCCAAAGATTTGTTAAAGCCGCGTTTTTAAACCAACCGTCGAAAGCGTAACCGTTTCTTGTCGGATTGGACGGTTGAGTAATTTTTGAACCGTCCGCGACGTTTTTCGTTTGAGAAACTGCCGTTGCGCCGTTGGAATTAAACGATACGAAATGCCCCATTTTGGCAAGTCCCGATACCGTAAAATCAGTAATTTCCGCATTTGTAGTACTATTCTGCTGCGCCGGCGCTATCGCTACGCCGAAAATATTTCCCAATCTGTTTGCAAAATCGGGTTTTGCGACATTACCAGCGTTAGTTGCCCACGAAGGTTGCTTAAAATCAGACAAATTAACCGTTCTTGTAGTACTGCCATTTGGAGCGGCGGGCAATTCCGCTTCAAACGCTCCTCCCGTTTGCCAAAAGAGCGGGTCGCTAAACTGTATTTTAATCGGCGAATTGGAAATATAAGTAATGCTGACGCTTGTAAAATCGCTCCAATCGTAACTGTCCAAAGTGGTGAGTTCGATATTTGCCCAACCGTTTCCGTTGTTTGCGGTAAAGTTAATACGGGTTGAGTTTGCCGCTATAATATTGGCAAAAGAACCGCTTCCTCCGTTTGCGGCAAACCAGTCGCCGTTCACTAAATTTATAGAGGATTTAGAAATCCATTTCGCAAAAAGCGTTATGTCTTGCGTTACTACGTCGCTTGCAAAATTCCAAAGATTTGTTAAATTCGCGTCTTTAAACCAACCGTCGAAAGCGTAACCGTTTCTTGTCGGATTAGACGGCTGACTGATTTTTGAACCGTTTGAGACGTTTGTCGTTTGAGCAACCGTCGTTCCGCCTCTGGAATTAAACGAAACGCAATATTTATCGTTTATGTTGCCAAGTCCCGATACCGTAAAATTAGTAATTGTTCCCGTCGTATTTACATTTTTTACCGGACATATCGCTACGCCTTCGATATATCCTAATCTGCTTGCGAAACTTGGATTCGGAATACCTGCGTTAGTTTCCCAAGAATCGTTATGAATCGCCCAAAAAGGTTGCTTTATATCCGACAAATAGATTGTTCTTGCGGCGCTGTTTGGAGCGGCGGGCAATTCCGCTTCAAACGCTCCTCCCGTTTGCTGAAAGAGCGGGTCGCTAAACACTATTTTAATCGGATTATTGCAAGTATAAGCAATATTTACGCTTGTAAATCCGCTCCAATTGTATTCGGCGGCGGGTGTAGCGATTTCAACGTTTGCCCAATCGTTGTCGCCGTTGCCGTTGCTTACGGTAAAAGAAAAACCGTTTGAATTGGTTGTAACGGAAGAAAAGCCGCTTCCTCCTTTTTTGGCAAGCCAATTGCCGTTTGTTAAATTTGCCGTTTGCGCGGCAGCCATTGTTGCAATAATCGCTATTATTGCAAACGTCTTGAAAATTTGTGAGACGTTTTTCATTTTTGGTTCCCTCCAAAAAATTAAAAAATTATGCAAAAACGTTATTGTTCTTGCCGAAATTAAAAATTATGAATTAAAGGGAGAATTTGTTTTACGGTAAAACCGAAAAGGTTGCTCTACCCATAATCATAGTTTTACCAATAACGATGAAATATTTCCTATTTTAATTAGAAGGAAGAAGGCAGAAACAACCAAAAGGCGTATTTCTTCCTTCTTAAAAAAAATCTAAATAGAAACGCAGGGAAATCCCCGCATTTCATCGTTATTGGTATAAGTAAAATAATTTATGTTTATGGGAATGTGAGGGAAAATTTTGTTTTTTTTTATTTTATTTATAAATATTATTCGCCGCAAAGCAAAACGGTCGGCGAAGGAGCAAAAACTGTTTATAATTTTACCGTTAAATATTGTTTATTTATCAGGCATAACGTATATTCTCCTTTGTGAAATAAGAATTATGGAATTTTTACGAAAAAGGAATTTTTGATTATGGCTCGTGTTCCAATGACAAAAAACGGATTTGACGCGCTCGTTAAAGAACTTGAAAAATTGAACAAAGTAGAATTGCCGTCAATTATAGAAAAAGTTGCGGAAGCCCGCTCGCACGGCGACCTTAAAGAAAACGCGGAATATCACGCCGCGCGCGAAAGACAAGGGCAAATTCAGGATAAAATTCGTTATCTTCAAGAGCAGATTACAAACGCCCAAGTTATTGAAATTGAGGGAGAAAGCGATGAAATTCGTTTTGGCACAAAAGTCGTTTGTTGCGAAATAGACGACGAAGACGAAAAAGAAGAATATACGCTCGTAGGCGCGGACGAGGCGAATCCGTCAAACGGATTGATTTCGGTAAGTTCGCCGCTCGGCAAGTCGCTTTTGGGCAAAAAAGACGGCGATATTGTAGAAGTCGACGCTCCTGCGGGAAAGTATAAACTGAAAATCGTTTCGTTTGAATAAATTAGAGTAAAATTATGAATTTGCGCGAAGCGAAACATCTTGATTTTGAGAAATCGGTTAATTTGGGAAGTTTTTATACGCCTGAACATTTTGTCGATACGGTTTATGAAATTATTGCGAAAAACGTCGAAAATTCGTCGGATTACGTTTTTTTGGATACGTCCTGCGGTTACGGAAATTTTTTAAGCGGAGAAAATTCAATCGGCGCGGATATTGACGGCGAAGCGCTTTCTTTTGCGAGAAAACAAAACGAAAAAATTAAACTTTTTAATCACAACAGTTTGAAAAACGTTTGCAGACAAAATTATAATTTGGAGGAAAATTCGCGAATAATTATAGTGGGCAATCCGCCGTATAACGATAGTACTTCGCAAATAAGAAATTCCATAAAAAGCGAAAAAGTCGATATTGATTTCGATTTGAAAACGCGCGATTTGGGATTATCCTTTTTGCTTTCTTACAATAAATTACAGCCGAATTTTATCTGCGTTTTGCATCCGTTGTCGTATTTGATAAAAAAAACTAATTTCGACGCGCTCAAAAACTTTACGAAAAATTACGTTCTCAAAGACGGCGTTATCGTTTCGAGCGGGGATTTTTTGAAAACGTCCAAAACCACGCAGTTTCCGATAATTATCGCGTTTTACGAAAAAAGTTCGTCGGGAATGGATTATTCGTATATAAAAAAATATGGATTTAAGACCAAAGACGGCAGGAAATTTGCCATAAACGATTTTGATTCCGTAGGAAATTATGTTTCAAAATATCCGAATTTTAATTATGTGAACAAGGACAGAACGGTCGCGTATTTTTATACGATGCGCGATATAAACGCGCTTAAAAGAACAAGAACTTTTTTGGAAAAAGAGACGAATAATTCTATTAGAATATTGAGCGAAAAGTTGCCTTATTATTGTTATATCGATATTTTTAAGGATTATATAAAAAATATTCCTTATTATTTCGGCAACAGCGACGTGTTTATAAATGCGGAAGAATTTGAAAAAATTAAAGATTATTTTGTTGAAAAGTCGGTTTCAAAGCACGTTTTTTTGCAAAAAAACATAAAAAAAGTAGGTTTCAAAAACACGGATTTCGTGATAAACGATTATTTTAGAAATTTATTTGGAGAACATTACGTTGATTAGATGTTATTGAACGACAAAATGTTATATGTTATACGGAATTTCTATGACTTCAATGTAGTAAAAATTAGCGATTTCATTGCCCGCCGTCCCTTTTCAATACCGCCAAAAACGCTTTCTGCGGAATCTCGACGCTGCCTATCTGCTTCATCCGCTTCTTGCCTTCTTTTTGCTTTTCAAGAAGTTTGCGTTTACGCGAAATATCGCCGCCGTAGCATTTCGCCGTTACGTCTTTTCGATACGGTTTCACCGTACTTCGCGCTATAATTTTGCTTCCGATTGCCGCTTGAATCGCTACCGCGAACTGCTGTCTTGGTATCAAATCTTTAAGTTTTTCGGTTATAAAATTCCCGTAATTATACGATTTATCCTTATGAATTATGCACGAAAACGCGTCGACCGCTTCGCCGTTTATCAAAATATCAAGTTTAACCATATTCGATTTTTGATAGCCCGAAAGTTCGTAATCCATAGACGCGTAACCAGAACTGCAACTTTTAAGACGGTCGAAAAAATCGATAATAAGTTCCTGTATAGGAATTTTGTAATGAAGCGTAACCCGCGTCGTGTCAAGATATTCCATCGTCTCCATAACGCCGCGCTTTTCGTCGCAAAGTTTCATAATCGCGCCAGTGTAAGTCGTAGGAGTGATAATTTGGACTTTGGCTATCGGCTCCGAAATTGAGTCGATTTCGCCCACAGGAGGCAAGTCGCCCGGACGCTCTATTTCAATAATTTCGCCGTTTTGCTTTTCAATTTTATATACGACGTTAGGAATCGTCGTAATGATATCCACGCCAAATTCCCGCGAAAGCCGCTCCTGCGTAATTTCCATATGCAAAAGCCCTAAAAAACCCGTTCTGAAACCGAAGCCCAAAACTTCGGAGGACTCGGGAATAAAATTCAGCGAAGAATCGTTTAGCGCAAGTTTCTCCAAAGCGTTGCGAAGAATATCGTAATCGCCCTTGTCAATCGGATACAAGCCCGAAAACACCATAGGTTTTATTACTTTATAACCCGGTATCGGCGTCGGCGCGGGATTATTCGCCAAAGTTATCGTATCGCCTATGTGGATGTCGGAAATCGTTTTCAGCGACGCTATGACGTATCCGACCTGCCCCGTTTCAAGTTCCTGCGTAGGCACTCTTTTAAGCCCGAAAACGCCGAGTTCGGTAATTTCGTAAACCTGTTCGGTCTTCATAAATTTAATTTTGTCGCCGAGTTTTATGCTTCCCTCAAAGACGCGGACATACGCAATCGCTCCCCTGTAACTGTCGAAAACCGAGTCGAAAATAAGCGCTTTCGTATAAGGTTCGTTTTGAGTTTTGGGCGCGGGAACTTCCAAAATTACTTTTTCTAAAATCTCTTTAACACCCAATCCGCTTTTTGCCGAACAGGTCAGAATTTGCGCGGGGTCAATTCCGAGCAAGTCAGAAATCTGATGTCCGACCGCTTCGGGATTTGCGGCGGGCAGGTCGATTTTGTTCATAACCGGAACAATCGTCAAGTCGTTTTCCATCGCCAAATAAATATTCGATAATGTCTGCGCCTCGATTCCCTGAGACGCGTCAACCACCAATATCGCGCCTTCGCAAGCGGCAAGCGACCGCGAAACCTCGTACGCGAAATCCACGTGTCCGGGCGTGTCAATTAAATTTATCGTGTATTCTATTCCGTCTTTCGCCTTGTATTTCATCTGAATCGGATGCGCCTTTATCGTAATTCCGCGCTCTTTTTCCAAGTCCATATCGTCAAGGAGTTGGTCTTGCATATCGCGCTCGGAGATAGTGTTCGTAATCTGTAAAAACCTGTCCGCAAGCGTTGATTTCCCGTGGTCGATATGCGCGATTATCGAAAAATTTCTTATTTTGTCGCTCATTTTTTACTCGCTTTTTCTATAAAAAATACGATATGCGGCTTATCAAGTGTATATGTCGGCAAATTTTTTTATTTATATCTGAAAATTTTTTACGCCGTTTTCTCAAATTCCCGACAAAAACGACAACGGCATTCTGCGTTTATGTTCGCTTAATCTATGATACTTTTCTATTATTTCTCCATCGTTTTTCAGGACTTTTCCCGTCAAAATAAAATTGTCTATGCTCTGATAAGTTACGCCCATATCTTTTTCGTCGGTTTGTCCTTCAAAAAGTCCCGCCGACGGCGCTTTTTCTATTATGCGGTCGGGAGCGACCAAAAAACGCAAAAATTCGTAAATTTCATTTACCGTAAGGTCTTGAATCGGATTAAAATCGCAGGCGCCGTCGCCCCATTTCGTAAAATATCCCATATAAGTTTCGCTTCTGTTGCCCGTTCCCGCCACTAAAAGATTTTCGTTTGCGGCTATGGCGTAAAGCGTCGTCATTCGCAAACGAGGCGCAATATTTACAAGCGACTGATTATTTAACTGGTTTTTTTTGCCGTCTATCGCCAAAACGAGTTCGTTTTTCGTTTGCGACAAATCTACAATTCGCGTTTCTATGCCGTATTTTTCGGCAACAAATTCGGCGTCGGTTTTATCCGATTCGTAATTGCGTTTCGACGAACACGGCATAATTACGCCTATTGTTTTGTCGCACGCTTTTTTGCAAAGAATCCCGACAAGCGAACTGTCTTTGCCGCCGCTGTTTCCGTAAACAACGCCATTTGAACCCGCAGATTTTATTGCGCCGCGAATAAATTCTACGCGCTTTTCAAGTTCGTTTTCGTAATTTCTCATATTTCCACCGTTCCTTCAAAAGTTTTTATGCAATCTCCCGTCATATATACCGATTCGTCCGTATATTTTATTATAAGATTGCCGCCGGGAAGTTGTATTTTTATATCCGAATTTCTGTCGCAATGACCGTTTAAGACCGCCGCCGCCGCCGCCGCGCAAGCGCCCGTGCCGCACGCTTGAGTTTCGCCGCTTCCTCTTTCCCAAACGCGCATTTTCAAATAATTTCTATCTATAACTTCTACAAATTCCGCATTTACTCTGTCGGGAAAAATCGCGTCGTTTTCAAATAACGGACCGATTTCGCGCAAATCTATATTTTCTACGTTTTTGCAGAAAGTTACCGCGTGCGGATTTCCCATTGAAACGCAAGTAATTAAATATTCTTTGCCGCCGATATTGACGGGTTCGTCTATAACTTTTACTTTTTTGTCTGCAAGATTTACGGGAATTTTATCGGAATTAAACTCGGCTTTTCCCATATCGACTTTTACGCTCGACACTAATCCGTTTTTGGTAAAAAGTTCCAAGTCCCTAACGCCGCTTAACGTTTCTATTCGCATACGTTTTTTTTGCACTGCGGCGCTGTCGTAAAGATATTTCGCGACACAGCGGATAGCCGTGCCGCCCATATTGCCTTCGCTTCCGTCGAGATTAAACATCCGCATTTTCGCGTCGGCGATTTTTGAGCGCAAAATAAGCACGATTCCTTCTCCGCCTATGCCCGTATGCCTGTTTGCGAGCAACGCAGAAAGCGATTCCGGCGAATTTACGGCAATATCGAAACAATTTATATAAATGTAATCGTTTCCGCAGCCGTGCATTTTGGTGAAAGGAAGTTGTATGCGGCTCGTTCTCAAATTGTTAATGTCGATAAGTTCGGTATTTATTTCGCTGTAATCCGAAAGCAAACTGTCGGCAAGCGCGTTTGCCGTATCAACCGAAGTAAGACAGGGTATTCCCAAAGAACACGCTTTTCTGCGAATTTTAACGTCGTCAAACGCGGGGTCTCTGCCTTTTTCGGAAGTGGATATTATATAACTTAATTTTCCGCTTTCTAAAAGAGTCGCCGTGTTGTTGTGCGGACTTTCGTGAATTTTTTCTACGCTCGACACTAAAAAGCCCTTCGCGCTCAAAAATCTTGCCGTGCCGGGAGTCGCGAAAAGTGAAAATCCGCAACTTATAAGTTTTTGCGCTACTCCTACTATCTCCGCGCGGTCGCTCGGTCGCACGGTTATAAGCACGCCGCCGCTTTTTTTCATTTTGTAACCCGCCGCGACAAGTCCTTTATAAAGCGCTTCCTGCAAGTTTTTGCCAAGTCCTAAAACTTCGCCCGTAGATTTCATTTCAGGTCCCAAATGCGTATCGAGTCCCGCAAGTTTTTCAAAAGAAAAAACGGGAACTTTCGCCGCAATATAAGGCGGAATTTTCGCTATTCCCGACGAATATCCCAAGGACGAAAGCGTTTCGCCAATGCTTACTTTTGTGGCGAGTTCGCACATAGCGACTCCCGTAACTTTGCTTATGTAAGGCACGGTTCGGGACGCTCGCGGATTTACTTCTATAACGTAAATTTCATTGTTGAAAAGCACGTATTGAATATTTACAAGTCCTCTTACTTCCAAATTCATACAGAGTTTTTTGGTTATTTCAAAAATTTTTTCGGAAAGACCGTCGTCTATGCTCATTGCGGGATATACGGCTATGCTGTCTCCCGAATGGATTCCTGCGGCTTCAATATGCTCCATTATGCCCGGAATAAGCACGTCTTTGCCGTCGCATATCGCGTCGACTTCTATTTCCCGTCCGCTCAAATATTTGTCTATGAGAACGGGGTTTTCCTGCTTCGAGCGCATAATTATTTCCATATATTCGCGAATGTCTTCCTCGCAAAACGCGATAATCATATTTTGTCCGCCCAATACGTAGGACGGTCTCATAAGCACGGGGTAGCCGAGTTTCCCCGCCGCCGAAAGCGCCTC
>WRFX01000071.1 GCA_009787445.1 Chitinivibrionia bacterium
TGATAATTTTCTTTTTTCCGTAAAAAATTTTTGTTTTCTTAATATCGCGAAAAATATTCTTTTTCGTTTCTCATCTTTTTCTCCTTTCTTTTCGGCTATAAGGCGTTTTCGTCAGTTTAGCAATATGTATTCAATTTTATTAAAATTTTTAAGAAAGGAGTTTCGTAATGAAACTTAATTTTTTGACCAAATTGTTGGTTAGTGCGTTTTTGACGTGCGGCGTTATGTTCTTTGTCGGTTGTAGCAATGACGACGACGAAAATGGTAACAATAACAATAACAATTCTCTCAACGGAATATGGGACGCCGATGTAAATGGCTTCAAAGGCGAATTAATATTAAATAACGGGAATTTTGAAAATAGTTTACCCGTATATGGTTTAAGAACCAAAGGAACCTATACTGCAAGCAATAATAAAATAACATTGACGATAACTCATTTTAACGGCAGATATGTTTTATATTTTCTCGGAGAATCGGATTATATTCTTGGCGCACAAGTAAGTTCCGCTCCTGTTGAAGAATCAAAATGGTATTCAAGAACCGAAGCGAAAGAAATCATTTTAAATTCTACGGAATATACTGTTTCCGAAGCGGACTTGGATAAAATGTTTGATGGAATATTTGCGCCGCAAACGGCAACGTATTCCTTAAACGGCGATATACTTACCCTTTATACCGATAGCGCGAATAGTACCTATACCAGAAGAAAATAAGTCGGGCGTTTTTATTTTGTTTTTTGTTTTCGCCAAATAGTATTTTTGCGCTATGAAACGAATAAAAACAATAATAATACTATTTCTCGTTTGCATTGCGGCGTTTTCAAAAACGCTGACAATCGCTTCGTATAACGTCGAAAATCTGTTTGATTTGAACCACGACAAAACGGAATACGACGTATATACGCCGGGAAATTGGAACTTGACTTCCTACAAAACAAAGTTGAAAAACGCCGCTTTCGTCATATCAAAAATTAACGCCGATATTATTTCGCTGCAAGAAATAGAAAGCCAAACCGCAATCGACGACCTAAATTCCCAACTCAAAAGAAACGGCTTAATTTATCATCGCGCTTTTGTGAAAAATCCAAAACAGCCAATCGGCGTGGGGCTTTTGTCAAAATATCCCGTGGTTAATATATTGCAATATTCCGTGCCGAACACTCGCCCGATTATGCGCTGCGATATTGCCGTAGAAAACGATACGATTTCGGTTTTTTCGGTGCATTTTCCCGCAAAAAGACATCCCGAATCCGAGCGAATTAAAGCGGCAAACGTTTGCAAACGCGCAATAGACGCGATGCTTGCAAATCAAAATTACGAATATTATATTACCGGCGATTTCAACAGCGATTTTGACGAATTTGCGCGCTCGCTTTCGCAGGGAACCGACAATTCAAACGGCAAAACGGGCATAAATCACGTTCTCAAAACATTGCGAAGCGCCAACGGAAAGCCGCCGCAATTATCGCTTGCGCCGCTTGATTTGGGCGAACATTTTAATCCGTGGATAGAAAAAGAAATGGACGAGCGATGGAGTTATATTTTTCGCGGGAACAAAAACACGCTCGACCACATTTTATTCGGGCAAAATATGACCGATACGACTAATTGGCGATATATTTACGGAAGTTTTTCGCATTTTATTATTCCCGAAATTATTAAGGACGGCAAACCTTACGATTGGCAGCATAATCAAAGCACAGGGGTTCATTACAACAGCGGATATTCAGACCATTTGGCTGTGTTTGCGAAAATTACAAACGAAAATATTTCGCAAAATCCAAAAATTCAAGAGCCGATTGGATTGAACGGCTGGATAACGAATCACGCGCTTGCCGAGTTGAAATTTGCGCAAAATACGCCGCAAGGATTTCCCGTTTATCAGTTAAATACGAAAAAAATTCCTTCTACCGCAAGCGTCGCGAAAATTATTGCTGTCGCCGAAAAAAATTACGCGCCGCTTGAAATGGCTGTTCGCGGACTCGGAAGTTTTTCGGTGAGAAGTCGCGTAAAAACTGCGGAGAGCGATAATAAATGGAGTTATTCTTCGCCTGCGATAAAACAGATAACGAGTCAGGCAAAATACGGCGCTTTTAAATCTGAAAATTGGACAAATTTTACGCTTTTGCCAGAAGTTTTAGCGGGCGATATTGTTGAAATAGAGATTCGCGTTCAAAAAGAAACGCCGCTTAATATTCAATTTTGCGTTGAAAACTTAAACGGCTGGTATAGGCATCCGAAAGCGAGAAAGAAGTAGGAATTTAGAAAAGTTGCTAAACGGTTCGGCGCAAATTCAAAATTATTTTCTCCCGAAATAATAATATCCGTTTGACATATTTCCGTTCATTGTCGCGTATTTTATCTCTTTAAATTCCAATTCGTTAAATATTTTAAGCATTTTTTTTACCCATTCTTTACTGTGATGCCTTAAAATTGCGCCTTCTTCCAATTCAAATACGCCGTAATTTTTATATTTTAATTCGTATTTTTTGTAACGTTTTACGTTTCTTTCGTCGTCGTTTAACAAAAAATCGTTTATGTATATTATTCCGTCGGGTTTTAATATTTTTTTGATTTTTTTCAATATTTTCTTTTGTTCTTCGTCCGAAATTATGCAGGTAAGAAGGGCTAAAAGAATAACCGCGTCAAAAGTATTTTCGTGATAATTTAATTTTTGCGTCGCTTCAAACGATAAATGCGGATACGTTTTTTTGCCGCGTTCGAGCATTTTTTCGGAAAAATCAATTCCAAAACAATTTTTATATCCGTTATCGTATAATTCGTTTAAGGTTCGTCCGTATCCGCAGCCGAAATCGAGAATTTTCGCGTTTTTATTTACGTATTTCTTAAAAATTTCCATTTGAAACGGCGTGGTAAATTCCTTTTCGCAAGCGACGTTTTCCCAATACAATTTTTGTTCCATATTTTTTTTTCTATTTCAAAATTTTGCTGTAAGTTCCAACCGTTTACTGAAATATTGATATACGAACGAAATTGCGAGTATCGTTATTCCGAGCGCAAAATAAGATAAAATACGATACCCTTGCGTCATACTTGCAATATCGATTATGAATAATTTAGCCACCGCAAAAATCGCAAGCGCAAGCCCAAATCTGCGAGTAAACGCAAAACGGCGCATAAATCCGAAAACTATAAACGCAAACGCCGCAATCACGTAAATAACGCTAATTGCCGCGCTGGAAAAACTTAAATTATACTGCGTTATAAGATTTTGCGAAAGAAGCGCGACAAAATATCCCGAAACGACAAAAGGCAAAAATTCTATTCCTTTTTTTTGTTTTGAAATAATTATTTTCATCGCGTCTTGAACGGCAAAAATAGACAAAACGCCCAATGCCGCAAGAATTATCGTTCCCGCAGCCATTACGCCGAAATCCGTCGAAATATCGTACATATAGTATTTTGATATCGGCGTATTATTCGCATTATTTATAAACATCCAGTTAATCGCGATACAATAAAATATAACCGACAGAATTTTTATTCCCGTCGAAGCAAGCGTTTTTATGCGCGCAACGACGTAAGCGATTAAAAACGTCGCCGTTATTGAAGCCGCCGAAATAAGATAGTCGATTTGAAATATCGGTTCGTTTGGATATTGAAATATCGGGTCGTTTTGATAAATCGCGTAAAATATATCTCCAAGTTTTTTATGAATAATGTAAATCGCATAAATTTGCGCGTTTATAATCGCAAAATATTTATAGCGCGAAACAAACGCGCCCGCCGTAATTTTTTTGTACATATACGAACCCAAGATAGATAAACTTCCAAGCGTGATTGCCGAATATTTCCAAACAAACAGACGCGACTGCGCAGAGTCAAGCGAAATAATCGCGTCGAACAAAACGTCGGACAAAACAAACGCGCATAGACACAACATATAAATAACAAGTCCCGCTTTTTTGAAGTTTTTTTCGTTTTTCAAAATTCCATAAACGGCAAGAATAACGCCTTCCGCAAGCCAGCCGAGCGACATCCAAGCGCGTTCAAATTGCAGGGGAATAAATAACGCCACAAAGGCGAGTCCCGTCAAATAAAATAGAACTTTTATATTTTTTTCTTCGTTTTTGAATATTTTTTCGATAAATTTGCCCAAAAACAGATAAAAAGCGGCAAAAACGACCGCAAGAAGTCCGTTAAAATCGCTTAAATCGAAGCGAGCAAATATTTGGTAAATTATCAAACTGCCGAAAATCGCGTTAATCGCAAACAGCCAAACGTCGGATTTTTTGAAAATCGTTTTTGCGCGATATGTGCTTATTATTGGTATCGCGGCGTAAATCAAAAAGGCGAACGCGGCGTAAATTATGTTAAACGCTTTGCCAAACGCGGATACGTCCGCGACGAATTCCGAAACCATAATCAGACAAATATACGCCGTTCCTATAATATTGAGCGACAAGCCCGTAAACGTCATTACGCGCCATTTGCGCTTCCACGAAACGCTCAATGCGAAAAGATTTAGGAGGGCGAAATAAGCCATAATTCCATACGTAAATACGGGAGTTTCTACGGCGAAAATAATCGGTAAATATCCGCCGACGAGCGTAAAAGTCGCGATAATTTGCGAGTTGTAGCGGTCTGATAACAAAA
The DNA here is from genome assembly GCA_009787445.1 of Chitinivibrionia bacterium. Taxonomy (GTDB): domain Bacteria; phylum Fibrobacterota; class Chitinivibrionia; order Chitinivibrionales; family Chitinivibrionaceae; genus WRFX01. The sequence continues at coordinate 4,620 of WRFX01000071.1, forward strand.
ACGCTCCCACCGTCAGCAAAACGCAAATCGCGATTGTCGGATACATATCGATAATTTGCAAAACAAAAAAACTTGCGACAAGCGCGGTATAAAGAATGGCGACGCCTCCGGACGATATGCCAAGCGAAAAAATATTCGGCTTTTTTCTGTTTAAAATTTCCCCGAAAACCAACATTATTGCGCCGAACGCGAATATTGAAATTCCCTTAAACAAGTCGGACAAATTAGTATAAGTATAACGAATCGCCGTAATAGTTCCTATGAGCAGCAAAATTATTCCCGTTATGTTTAACACGTTAAGTCCGATAAATTTTTCAAAATTATTTTTCTTGGCGATGGCGCGTATTTGTTCTCCGCTAATTTTTTCGTTTTTAAGAGCGTCGAGTTGTTCGCGTTCTTTTTGTGAAAACGGAGTGGAAAGTTGCTCGGTTTTGAGTCGCGCTTCGGTTATGTTTTTATCGACCAAAAGCGACAATTCGTCAAGTTTTTCGCCAAATTCTTTTTCAATATCTATATTATTTTTTGCAAGATTATCTTTTATATTTTTTATTCGCGACTTGACGTTTTGTTCTATGGCGGACAATTTATTTATTTCGCCGTCTATTTCCGAGCGAAAATATATGTTAAGTTTTTCGCTTGTATTCGTAACAATGCCGCTTTTTTCGTTGAAAATGTGTTCGTAAAGCGCGTTTTTCAGTCCTGAATTTTCATCGCCGAGCGCGGCGACTTGCGCGTTTATTTTTTCAAAATCCGCGCGAAGTTTTTGTATTTCGGATTTGAGCGCGGCGTTTTCCTTTACGACGTCGCTTTCTTCGAGAGCGCGGCGTTGCGCTTCAAGATTGTCGGCAAGTTCTTTTTGAGCGCCGACAATATTTCGCAAATTTTCTATCGTATTCATCTATAACTCCCTCGTAAATACCAAAATAGTATTAACGCAAAATTATACTCACAATTTCATTATTCGTGCCGACGCGCATCGGCATTCCCCAAGTGCTTACGCCCGACGTAACTATAACGTTTGGACTTTCGGCGTTTTTTCGGTAATGTCCGTAATCCACTACAAACATTATTTTTGTGAATAAATTTCCCGGAAATATTTGTCCTTTGTGCGTGTGTCCAGCGAGTATTAAGGATATTTCGTTTCCGTATTCGCCGATGTTCGCAGGATTGTGGTCCATAACGATAATAGGAATTTCCGCGTTTTCGTTAAGAATAATTTCCGCAAATTTTTTTCTATTCATTTCGCCAAATCCGCCAATCGGCTTCGAATCCAAACGTCCAATCAAAATAAAACGGTCGTCGATGATTACGCTTTCGTCGTTTAGGAGTTTTATATTGCTCGATTCAAGAAAATTCATCATTTTTTTAAGCGTTTTTCCGCCGTCGTGATTTCCGAGAATCCCATATACGCCGTATTTCGCCGAAATATTTTTAAGTATATTTATCGCTTTGTCGGGATTGTTTATCGCGTCAAAATCGTCGTTAAAAATATCGCCCGCAACGCATACGATATCGGGATTTAAACGGTTAATATTTTGAACCATAATTTCAAGACGTTTTTCGGAATTTATCGCTCCCAAATGCAAATCGCTTATAAGAACTATTTTTAATTCCGACGACAAAACGTTTTCTTTAAGTCGAATATTATAAAAAACATTGTTAATTTTATTTGCATTATATGCGCCGTAAATAATAGTCGCGAAAGTTAATAAAATCACGGTCAAACCCGCATAAAAACGAACGCGCAGAGAAACGGGATTCGGAATTATTTTTACCAAACTTCCAAACAAAATAAGAAAATCGGCAATAACAAAATACATTAGCAAATACAAAAAAACGCCCGTATAATAAGCGTAAAACCAGCCGAGAGCATTTTTTATTATCAAAGGAATCGGCAAAAAAGCGCGTATAAATCCAAAAACGGTCAATAAAAATATAAACGCGCACGCGCCGATATAAATTTTTGCGTTTATGCGAGAAAAAATAAGAGCGAGCCACTGATATAATTTTCGCGCAATATAATAATTTGCGCCGCAATATACGGACGACATAATTATAAAACCGATAATCATATTCGTCGCGGACATAATTATTTTTCCTTTTCGCGAATTGTTTTTTCGCCGATTTTATTTCCCATTTTAACGACGGTTTCTCTGTTTTTTTGCGTGTTTTCGTATATAATATTGTCTATTTTAACAGCGTTTTTTTGAAATAACATTACGATAGTTGAACCGCCAAATTCAAACATTCCTTTTTCTTCTCCGCGACTGAAAATTCCGTTTTTCGCGTTGTTTGTTATGCGCCCGATAAAAAGTGCGCCGACTTCCATTTGAATAATTTTGCCGAAATTTTTTGTTTGCAGCACCGCGTATTCTCTCGAATTTTGCGTATATACTTTATATTTGCTCAATGCTATCGGACGAACTGCGTGAAGTACGCCTTTTATCTTTTTTGAGATAATATATTCGCCGTCGTCTATATAACAATATCTATGATAATCGTTTGGCGTTAATCTAAAAATTAGGCATATTCCGTCGATAAATTCGTCGGCAAGTTGTTTGTCGGCAAGCAAATCGCCGATGTCGTAAATTGAATTTTTTATTTTGAACGCGCTTTTATTATCGATAAAATACGCCGTAAGTTTGCCGTCGCAGCAAGCGAAAACGTCGGAAATATTTTTTGATATCGGTCTAAATTCTTTTTTTATCTCTCTCTTAAAAAAATCGTTAAAAGACGCGTATTTTATCTTTTCGTATTCGTCTAAACATATCTTATTGTTTTTTATAAAAACGGGAATTAAAATTTTGGAAATTTTAGTATCCATAAAAAAGCCGCCAAATTTGGAAATTGCGGGTTTTGTCAGCAAAAGAAGCAACATTCTTCCAAACAAAGTATTGTATAAAAAATTTACGGAAAAACTATCCTTAAAAGAAATTTCTTTTGTTTCGTATTGTGTTGCGGCGGACATTATATTAGCGCTCCTTTGGAGAGCCAAACGTAAATGACAATGGGCAATCCGATTAGGCAAAAAGCGACTAAATAGCGAAGTTTCAGTTTTGGAATTTTTATTTTCAGCACAAACGCGGCGGCAATTAAAATGAGTAAATTATTATAAACTTGCGACAAGGCGAAATCAAAATTAACGCATATCAAATACGCGACGGGAATTATAATTGCGACGCTCGTAACGGGCAATCCTTCGTAATATTTGCGATTTTTGTCCTTGCTTTGAAGTTCCATTTCTACGACGTTAAAGTGCGCAAGTCGTATAAGTGCGGCTAAAACGTATGCGGATATTATTATTACGGTAAATATAATTGAAAAATTATCATAAATTTCAGGCGCGTGATTAACGAATATCGCATATCCGATAACCGCTGGGAGTATTCCAAATCCTACTATGTCCGCCAAAGAATCAATTTGCACGCCGAAACTTTTTTCTCTGTCGTTTCGTTTTGCCAATCTTGCGACGGGACCGTCAAACATATCGCATATACCAGATAACATTAGACAGACGACGGCAAATTTTATATTCCCGTTAATTGCGAAAAATATACCAGCCATTGCCGAAATTACGCCAAGATAAGTTAATATTACCCAATAGCCGTAAAAGCCGATAAATGGTAATTTTCTAATATTATTTCTCCTTTTTTAATATATAATTATCGGCAAATTCTCCGCTAATTATATTGCCGTCCAAATCCAAATGAGTCAGCGTGTTTTCTCCAAGTTTGTAATATTTCGTAAAATCGTTTTCGCTTTCTTTTTCAAATATTACGATGTCTTTTTCTGTATTTCGGATAAATTTTCCGTTATCGGAAAAAACGCTGTCGCTTTTACCGATATATTTATACTCTATCGTATATGTTTCGTCGGCGTTTAAGGTAATTTTGACGTTTATTCCGTCGCCGCCCGCCGATGGAATTATTCCCGTATAAATTCCCGCATAATCGGGCAAAATTTCGGGTTTATTGTTTGTTGTTTTGCAGGAAATAAAGTTAAACAGCAAAAAAATCGCAAGCGCAAAAAAAATGTTTTTTTTCATTAAATTCTCCAAATTTTTAAATTTTTTCGCTATAATATAATTAAATTCCCCGACATAAATTTTGTTTGCATCTAAAAAAGCGTAAATTTATGTATAATTTTCATAAAGTTTGTTTGAAATATACGCTTAAACAAATCGCATATTGTATATTTATAAAAAAAGAAAGCGAATAAATTATGAAAAAACTCGTTGTTTTTACAGGTTCGGGAATAAGCGCCGAGTCGGGTATCGCGACGTTTAGAGGCGGCGGCGGACTTTGGGCTAATTATCGTATAGAAGACGTTTGCACTCCGCAGGCGTTGCAAAAAAATCGCAAGCGCGTCGTAGAATTTTATAACGAAAGGCGAAAAGAAACGCAAGAAAAACAGCCGAACGCCGCGCACTTAAACTTAAAAAAACTTGAAGAATATTACGACGTGCAAATAATTACGCAAAATATTGACGATTTGCACGAACGCGCAGGCAGCGGCAAAGTTTTGCATCTTCACGGCGAAATTCGCAAACTGTGCAGTTCCCGCGACGTTTCGCAAACCGTTTTGCTTGACGGATGGGAACAAAAATTGGACGCTTTGCACGAAGACGGCTCAATGCTTCGTCCGTTTGTCGTGTTTTTTGGCGAACAGGTTCCTATGTTGGAACGCGCAATAGAACTTACTTCGACAGCGGATATTTTTGTGGTTATCGGAACGTCTTTGCAGGTTTATCCTGCGGCTTCGCTTCTGCAATATGTTAATTCGAGCGTTCCCGTATATATTATCGACCCCGAAGTACCGCAAAAATTATATATAAAAAATCCTTTGCATATTATTCAAAAACCCGCGACGAGCGGAACGGAAGAATTGCTTGATTGTTTATCGGTATAAATTTATTTTTTTTACAAATTATACGAAAATTCCGTATTTCCTCAAAAACATGTATTATATTTCCCCCGAAAACTAACCCAAATTTGCCAAAAACAGGCAAAAAAGAATGAAAGGAAAATACGGTATGAAAAACAAAATTTCAAAAATACAAAATAATTTCGCTATTTTGGTACGTACCGTATTATATTTTATTCATAAAAATAATAAGGTACGAGGACACGGTATCCCCCCTCCCCCCCCCTCGAATTTTAAGTTTTTTAAATTATAGAAATATATTTTTAACACATTTCTCCAAATTTTTTCTTTTGAAAATCAAACGCGGTTTTTCGTCGCGGTTTTTCCATATTGTATTTCAAAAATTTAAACCTAAACTCAAAGGAGTGTTTTTATGAAGAAACTTGATTTTCTCAAGTATGTCGCTATTTTTGCGGCTTTTATTGCATTGTTTTTCGCAGGATGCGGCGAAAAAGACGACGAAATTGTCGACGGCACAGACCCGAACAATCCAAACAATCCAAACGGCGAAATAATTAGACCGAAAGAACCGCCGTCGATGTCGCCGTCGGATATGGATAGACAACCGACGGAATGCGGCAGTTGTGAAAATACTCCCGTAGAAACAGAAAACGTTTTAAAATTTATTTCCGCGCTTTATTCAGATTTCGACAATAATTGCAATAATTACAACGCAGGATTAAGAGCGCAAGATGAAAAACGCCCCGAAGAATACTACAAAATTTTTGACTTTATAAAAGAATTTTCTACAAAATACGGCTATACTTTCGGACACTTTTTATACACGTGGAAATATGAAAATTTAGAAGAAAACGCAGTCGATTACGGATACGAAATCGAGACGTACAACCTTTTTAATTTTTCAAACTGCGGCAATTTGTATTCGAGCGGAGCGTTCGGTTATCTTTGGACTTACGACGAAGACGAAACGGGAAAAATTAGCAGCGATACTCTAAAAATAAACGGAAAGATAAATTTTGCGGGCAAATACAAAGGAAAAGTCGTTTTCGATAACGTAACATTTGTGGACAAGCATAAAAGATATGAGTACGATGGCGATTATGGTTCTTCTCGCACGGATACTATAATATACAAAATTATAAGCGGAGAATTTTATGTTCAAAGCGAAGGCAAAGAGAAAATTAAATTATCGGATACTTTACTTCCCGAAATTATTTATCTGTATTACTATCTGTATTACGACAGACGCGACAATTACGGCGACGACCCGATAACGATAGACAAAAAAATGCCCACCGTGCCAAACGCTCCGAAAGGAAGTTTGAGCGAACGCGTCGGAGCGTCAGTAAATTCTGAAAATGTAAAGGACTTTTTTAGAGAATATACCGAAGAATTTGGCAGATATGGTGGTCCTCGCGCGGCAAACGAAATTAAATTTAACGGCGAAGAATTGTCGCACGGAAGAGATAACGGATATTTGGTACAGAAATACGTTTCAAATTCGCAGTTTAACAACAGCGACGGTTTCCGTTTGCAAAGCGGCACGGAGGAATATAACGATTATTCAAATAAAGGCGTTTTGTATTTTGGCGGCGGTTATGGACAAGCGGTTTTTTATCGTCAAGTTGGTAATTACAGCAGTGAAGAATGCGGCGGCGAACAAACGGTACAAATTACGGGAAAATTGAATTTCAACGGAAAATATAAAGGTACGCTTGATTTTCAGGATTTCAAATACAATTATGGTTTCCAAAAAAATTATACGTACAACGGAAGCGTAAAAATTGGAGACCTTGACGTTAGCGAAAAATATTTGGAGTACATAGTCAAAGAACGTCCGATATATGCCGAAAGCAAAAGCGGCGAAATCGTAGGCGTTTACGGTTATGAAAATTTTGTTAGCGGAAAAACTTATCCATATACGCTTTTTCTTGAATCGGACAAAACGGGTGTTTATCAATCGAGCGGCGAGTATCGTTTTTGCGTTAGCGGCACAGGTCGTAGTGGGGGTGTTTCGACGGGTGGCGGCGGCAATTATTTTACTTACGAATTTGACGAAACAACCAAAATCGGAATTATTTACTTTAACAACGGCGAAGACAGACAATTTACGTTTGACGGGAATAATACTATTGCTTTTGACGGTAAATCTCTCGCGAGAAAATAAATTTTGGTAAAAATTTTAGCGACAAAAAGGCAGACCTTTCGGGGGTTGCTTTTTTGTTTTTTGGCAAATAGTATTTTTATCCCGATATTTTTCTTTTTAGGAGGTTATTATGCGCTTGTCTCTATTGACAATTTTGGTTTCCGCGCTGATATTTGCCGCTTTTGCGGGCAATTCGGTGGTTTTGGACTGCGGTATAAAAATTTCGCAGGTAAAGGACGTCGCAAACGGCTCTATGGATATTGAACTTTTTAACGGCGGAACGCTTTCAAGAGAACAAAAACTCGCCTTTATGCCCGATGGAAAAGCGCCGTCTTCCGTAAATGTTTTTCTTGTGGAAACGGGAGGAAAAACTTACCTCATAGACGCGGGTTTCGGCAATGCTATAAAAGATAAAAGATTAGACGTTTCAAAAATAGATGCCGTTATAGTTTCGCACGCTCACAGCGACCACATAACGGGACTTTTGAAGGAAGATAAAACCGCCGCGTTTTCCGTTCCCGTTTTTATAAACAAAATAGAAAACGATTATTGGCTTAATCCGAAAACCGAAAATTCCGACCTGCAAAAAAACGTCGCAAAAATTTACGAAAAAGAAAAACGCTACAAAAAATTTTCGTGGGGCGATACGCTTGCGCCGGGAATTGTCGCCATTGACGCTTCGGGACACACGCCCGGACATACCGCTTTTTTAATCGGCACGGGAAAAAATAAATTGCTTATCGCGGGAGATTTTTTGCACGCGGCGGCTCTGCAATTTCCAAATCCCGACGAATCGGCGCGCTTCGATATAGACCGAAAAAAAGCGGCTGATATGCGTAAAAAACTAATCAAAATGGCGATAGATAACGATTGGCTGATAGGCGGAATGCACATCCCGGAAGGGTTCGGAAAAGTTAAAGACAACGGAAACGGCGGCTTTGAATTTTTTGGCGGAAGCGGAAAATAACGAATTTTACGCAAGTTTTATAGACAATATATTCGCTAATATCAATCGCGTATATCAAATATATATACGCATATCAAATGCGCATAATTGATGAAAATTGAAAAATTTGCGAATATTTGCCGGAGTACAAATATTATTTTACCGCTGTTCGTACATAAATATGTACTTAACAATAAATAATAATTTTTTTTGGAAGGATGGTTTTTTATGAAAAACGGACTTTTATTTTTTGCGGCTTGTTTTATTTTGTCGTCTTTTATTTTTGTAGACGGAATTTTTGCGCAGGGCGGATTTACGGGACCGAGCGCGGGGCAGGTCGTTACGGTTAAGCAGGCGAAAAAACTTCGCGACGATTCTATGGTAATATTGCAGGGAAATATTTCGCGTTCTTTGGGAAACGAAAAATACTCTTTTGTCGACGGCACGGGGGAAATAATTTTAGAAATAGACCTTGAAATTTGGAGCGGACAATCCATAAGCGAAAACGATAAAGTTGAAATTTACGGCGAAATAGAATTTGAAAAAGGAAAAAAACAAGTCGACGTAAAAACTATAAAAAAGATTTAAAAAGGAAGTTGTATTATGGCGAAAGAAAAATGCGTGCTTGCGTATTCCGGCGGTTTGGACACCTCCGTAATGGTTCGTTGGATTAAGGAAAATTACGACGTCGACGTTATTTGCGTCTGCGGAAATTTGGGACAGATGGAAGAATTGGACGGTCTCGAAGAAAAGGCGTTAAAAACCGGCGCGGTAAAGGCGTTTATCGAAGACCAGCGCGAAGAATTTATCCGCGATTTCATATATCCGACGATGAAAGCCGGCGCGATTTACGAAAACAAATATTTGCTCGGAACGTCTTTTGGAAGACCGCTTATTGCAAAAAGGCAGGTCGAAATAGCGTTGCAGGAAGGCGCGGCGTATGTAGCTCACGGAGCGACGGGAAAAGGAAACGACCAGGTGCGCTTTGAACTTACGTATATGGCTTTGGCTCCGCAACTTAAAATTATCGCGCCGTGGAAAGACAGCCGCTGGAATTTCAAATCGCGCGAAGAATGCGTGGATTACGCGAACAAATACGATATTCCCATAAGCGTTTCCAAAGAAAAAATTTATTCCGAAGACAGAAATATCTGGCATATTTCGCACGAAGGGGGAGAACTCGAAAATCCTTACA
>WRFX01000072.1 GCA_009787445.1 Chitinivibrionia bacterium
GGGGGGGGGGGGGACTACCCTCTCGTACCTTATTATTCATAAGAATAAAATATAATGCGAGACGAACTAAAGATGTAGAAAAATCTTCAATTTTGCAAATTTTGTCAGAAACAAACCTTTTTACTTTCATTCTGTTTTTGCCTATTTTTAAATTTTTTGGTCAATTTTCGACACTAATATAATATTTGCGAAAAGGAAAAAACGAAAAAAGCATAAAAAACGAAAAAATTATCAGATTTTCCTACGACTATTATTTGCGAAATTTCTTTCGATTTCGCCATACGCATTTAAGTATCTGAAAATACGGAATATATACGAATATCACAAGCAAAAACAAAAGTATTCGCGCTATTGAAAAACAATATTTTATACATCCGTCGAATTTCAGTTCGGGCTTAATAAAATTAGGAGTATAATTAAGCGAAATTCGTTTGTTTCTTTCAAAAAACGAGTTTAATAATATAAAAATCGAATATAGCCAGCCCGTTTCCGCAGGTTCTCCTGTTCCGACGGAAATATTGAAATTTATTTTTGCGGGAATAAGCAATTTAAGCGATAATTTTACGGTTTTTATAACGAATTTCAGCAATGATTTTACCGTTTTTTCTTCTTTTTCCCAAATTTCTTTTGCAAATTCGAGCCATTCCAAAAGCGATTTTTCTTTTTCGTCTTCGCTTTCTTCTTTTGTATCATTTTCATTTTCAGAAATTTCGTCAAATTCGGGAAATTCGTCTGCCTCTTTGGAAATATTGGATTTTTCTTTTTCTATCTCTTCTTTTTTCTCACGATTTTCTTCTTTTTGAACGGGAAGTTTCGGCGAAATAATTTCTTTTTCTTTTTTTTCTGATTTCGTTTTTTGTTCTTTATTTTTTATTATCTTGTCGTCGGATAATATTTTATCTTTTTCGTTGTTTTTTTCGTTGTCTTTTGAACCGAAATTTCGCTTAAAAAACAGGTTTTCAAAACGAATTTCCCAAAAATTATTCGCAAAATTAAATTCTATTTTGTTCGGCAAAAACAACGCGAACAAAATTATTATCGCTATCAAAATCAAAATTATCTGCACTAACATTTTATAACACCTTTTTCGCTTATAATAAAATTCATTTTTTCGTCGTGTTCGTCGGTTTTCAGCGCAATTTCTGAAATTTGCGCAGAAAAACAAACGCCAATTCGCACGGCTTTTACGCATTTTTTCAAATATCTGTCGTAATATCCAGCGCCTTGTCCGAGCCGATTTCCAAAAATATCGAAGGCAATTCCCGGTACAAAAATGCAATCGATATTTTGCGGTAAAATAATATTTTTTGCAGAAGGAGACGGTATTTTGCGGCAATCCAAAGTAATTTCGTCTTTGTTAGCGTCTGCAAATTCCATTTTTCCGTTTTTATCCAAACATCTCGGAAGATAAAATTTGAGTTTATTTTTCCATCGAAGTTCGCAAATGGGCAAAAGCGAAATTTCGTTTCCGCAAGCCCAATACAAAGCGGGAAACGACGATTTTTGATAAATTTCAAACGAAATTATGCGCGAACACACAATTTCGGACGTTTTTTCAACGTCTTTTATGCTTTTTATCGCTTCCCGATAGTATTTTCGTAATGCGTTTTTTGTGTTTTCGTCCAAAATTAACCTTTTCAAAAAGAGTAAAAAAATGTCTCAAACCGAAACAAATGCGATTTACGGAATTTATGCCGTCGAAGAATTGGTGAAAAAAAACCGCCAATCGATAGACAAAATATATTTTAACGACAAGAACAAAACGGGAAAATTGTTTGAATTGCTTAAAATTGTGAAAAAAGAAAAAATTTCTTACGCCTGCATTCCCGAACAAAAACTCAATAAGATGTCGAATAATTTGCCGCATCAAGGAGTTGTGGCGTATAGGACTGTGCGCCCTTACGACGACGAAAATAAATTGTGGGAAATTTTGGAAAAAGTTGAAAATCCGCTTTTTATTTTGCCCGCCGGAATAGAAGATACGGGAAATTTGGGAGCGATAATTCGCTCGTCTTGCGCGTTTGGCGCGTCGGCAATTTTATTCGAGCGAAAAGGCGTGGTTCCGCTCAACGCGACGGTGGCGAAAACGTCAGTCGGGACTATTGAAAGCGCGATTTTGATTAAGCCCGACAATTTGGAAGCGGTCGTCAAAAAGATGAAGGAATACGGCGTTTTTGTAGTGGGCGCCGACGGTCGCGGCGAAAATTTGGCAAACGTTGATTTTAAAAAGCCGCTTTTGATAATTACGGGCGGCGAACACGACGGAATTCCCGCGTATTTGTCAAAATTATGCGATAAAATAGTAGCGATTTCTATGGCGAAAGAAGTGGAATCGCTAAACGTGTCGGTGGCGATGGGAATTTTGCTTTACGAAACGGCGAAACAGAGAGGAAGTTAGTTGTTATTTTACTTTCCAAATCACTCCCACTCGATAGTTCCGGGGGGTTTGTGGCTTATATCGATAAATATATCGCCGATTCCCGCGATTTTTCGCGATTTTTCTATAATTTCATAAATGGCATTCTGCGAAAGAGCGTAAAATCTTGCCGTCATCGCCTCGTTTGAGGTTATTGGACGCAAAACGAACGTTTCGTTTCCTTTGGAATTTATTATGGGAAGAAGAACGACGGGCATTTGCCAAATTTTTTCGTATTCGCCCGACGAAATTATAGCGTCGTTTGCAATTTTATCTATCTCCCGCAATTTGTCGAGGCGCGCTTTTGTGCAATATCCTTCCACAAGCGAATATTTTTTGTCGCCGCACTCGCTAAAAAGCGAAAAAACAACGCGATTTATCGATTTCACTTGATTTGTAATCAAAGTCGAGACCTTTTCTAAATTTGCGTAATCGTATTTTCCAAAAATCGCGGCGGGATGCGCGTAAGTTCTGCTGTCGCCTTGAACTCCGACGGAACGAACGGGCAAAGAAATCGCCGAAAAATCGTTTTCTTGCGAAATTTTTTCGAGCAATTCCGCGTCTTTTTGCGAAATTTCAATGTCTTTCTTTCCGTTTGAGCAAAGGCATCTTACGCCAAGTCCGGGTCCGGGAAAGGGATGTCGCCAAACAAGTTCGCGGGGAAGTCCCAATTTTTCGCCCAAATCGCGTACTTCGTCCTTGTAAAGCGACGAAAGCGGCTCTATGACAAGTCCTTTTTCTATGAGTTCCAAAACCATATCGACGCGATTATGATGCGTTTTTATCTTACTGGCGTGCTTTGTGCCTGCGGATTCAATGGTGTCGGGATAAATTGTCCCCTGCGCGACAAGCCAATCGTTTGCGTTGAGATACAATTTTTCCTGCGCTTTCGATTTTATTTCAAAAAAAGTATTTCCTATAATTTCGCGTTTTTTTTCCGGCTCAAAAACGCCCGAAAGATTTTGTAAAAATTCTTTTGAAGCGTCGTAAATATGCAGATTTTCAAAGCCGTTTTTTTTCATATATTCTATAATATCCGCCGACTCGCCCTGCCGCATAAGTCCGTTGTCTATGTGCAATCCGAGAACTTTTTCTCGTCCGAGAACTTTGTTTAAAAGCGCAAAAGTAACGGTGGAATCCACGCCGCCCGAAACCAATAAAAATACTTTTTTGTCGCCCGTTTTTTGAATTATTTCTTTTGATAATTCTTCAAGAAAATTTTGCGCGCTCCAAGTTTTTTCAAGACAGCAAATAGATAAAAAGTTATCTAAAACTTTAAGTCCGTTTAGCGAATCCGCGACTTCCGGATGAAATTGAACGCCGAATATTTTTTTATTTGGATTTTGTACCGCCGCTATCGGACAATCGCTTGTTTCGGCTATAATTTCAAATCCTTCCGCAAGAACGCTAACCTCGTCGCCGTGACTCATCCACATCTGCTCTTTTGAATTGAGTCCCGCAAACAAATCGCATTCTTTCGTCTTTTCTATAAACGAAATTCCGTATTCTTTTTGATTTCCGCTCTTTACCGTCGCGCCCAAAAGTTGCGAAATTAGTTGATGTCCGTAACAAATTCCCAAAACGGGCAAACCGAGTTCAAGAATATTTTTTTCTATTCGCGGCGCGTTTTTTTCGTAAACCGAATGCGGACCTCCCGAAAGAATTATCCCGCTAAATTCCTTTATTTTTTCTACTGAAACGTCGTTTTGAACGATTTCGGAATAAACGCCGAGCCGCCGAATTTTATTCGCAATCAAATGCGCGTATTGTCCGCCGAAATCGATTATTGCAATTTTTTTCATAATCAAATATTTTCTATTTTTACCTGTTCCATAACTTGTCCGACTTTTGCCAAATCTATTTTGCACGGCTCGCGAGTCAAAGTATTTACCGCGCCGCAAGCCGTCGCCATTCGGCAAACTTCTCTAAACGCGAATCCGCGCTGAAATCCGACGACCGCGCCCGCCAAAAATGCGTCGCCGCAACCGACGGAATTTACCTGATTGTGCATTTCGGGCGGCGAACAATGAAAACATTCGCTTTTGTGCAGGGCGATTACTCCGTCTTTTCCGAGCGTAATAAAAGCGTATTCGACGCCGCTGTTTATCAGGCGTTTTCCCTTCAATATTATGTGTTGCAATCCTTTAATTTCGCCGCAAAATAATTCTTGAAATTCGGTTTCGTTTGGAGACACTAAAAAAGGCGACGCGGAAAGCCCGTATTTTAGAGGATTGCCCCGCGTGTCAAGCGCGGTTTTTACGTTTTTATTTTTGCAGTTTTCAATAAGATTTCGATAAATTTCTTCGTCAAAACCTGTGGGAACGCTGCCCGAAAACGCCCAAAAATCGCCTTCTTTTGCTTTTGAAAGCAATTTTTCGTTAAACGCAAAAATTTCGGATTCGTAAATCGGCTCGTTTTCGCTGTTAAGATGATAGGAAATTCCGCTTTCTTCCTCAAAAATAGTGGCGTTTATTCTCGTATTTCCCGACGTTTCCGTTAAATCGTGTTTAATATCGTATCCGTCCAAAAAGGTCTGAAACCGCGCGATGTCAACGCTCGGCACGATTCCCGAAACTTCCACGTCTTCGCCCAAAATTTTTACCGCTTTTGCAAAATTTATCGCTTTTCCCGCCGGAAAAGAAACGCTGTTAAGTCCAATAAAATCCGCCTGTTCGCCAAACTTCGGAATTTTGTAGTGAACGTCTATCGCCGAATTGTATAAAATTGCTCTAATCATTATAATTTCCCGTTTTTTATCGTATTTATCGACGGTAAAATACTATTTGCCGACATATAAAAAATGAATTTATTTTTTGTTTTTAACAGTTTTACGTTCAAATTATTTTGGCGAATATTATATTTTATTTTCATATTTTCATATTTAACAGGTTGGTTAAAATTGCGCGTAAATTTCGTAATTTTTGCGTTTTTTGTTTTCTGCAAATTCGTTTTTCCTTTCTGCGACATAATTCCGCAATCGATAGAAGAAGCGCGCGAACTTCTTTCGGACGAAATTATAGACGACGACTGCTTTAACGCCGCGCAGGCGCTTTTTCTAAATCCCGTAGACCCGTTAAGCGAGGGCTGGCAACGTCTCGAAGACATAGGTTTCGACTTGGCGATGGACGAAATTCCGACGAGCAGAGAACTTATTGCAAGCGGCGGAGAAATACAGAAACTTTTCAGGAAATATCCGCTGATTTCGCAATACGAAAATTTTATTTTTATTCCGCAACGCTCTCTCGGAAAATCGCCGATAAAATCCACGCTTTCCGTTTTTGCGCGAAGAACCGACGGCGACGACGAACAATATTTTAGCGTATCGTCGGCGACTAAAATTGAAGAAAAATTACTCGTTTCCGCACAGGTGCGCGAAAGAAAATCCGAACAATATTTAGAAAATCGCTCAATTTTATACAATTTTGGCAATAAAAAATTTTCTGGATTTTTTAACGTCGGAAACTTAACTTCGCCGTCTAACGAATTGCTTTTCGGCAGATACGCGACGTTTTTACAAGCGCAAGGAAAAAACAATTTATACTACGGAAGTTCAGGCGGATACAACGGAATAATCACGCAAATCGCGACGCAAAATTTGGGCGCTTCGGGATATTTCCACATAAAAGAGGAAGAACAAATGTTTGGCGGCGGCGTTTTTGTTCAGCCGAAAGATTTTCGTTTGGAAACGATAATAATTCGCGCCCAAAAAGGAGAAAACGAAGAAAATTTGCTGCAAATCAGAGGAAATTTTACCAAACTCGGACTTTCCGTTTCAAACGCTATGTCGCTTTCTTCAATAAAAAACGCGACGCTTGTAAGATTTGAAAAATCGGCGAGAAATGCGCGAATTATATCGCAAACTTATTTGTTGCAGGAAGGTTTTAATTCGCCGTTTTCTTACTTAATCGCCCGAAACGACACGTTGCAAAAGCAAAAATTTGGCTCGCAACTTTCGCTTTCGGGACGTTCCAATACGCAAAAATTTTCGCTTTCCACAAGATATTTGCTGAACGGCGATTTTGGAACGGCGAATATTGTCGGTTCGTATTATTTTCCCGAAATTACGGGTTTTGGATTGCGTTCAAATTTCACGATAAAAACCGACAGCACAAAATTAAGGCAGTCGCATACGGTTTTTAATCAGAAAAAAATCGGCAAAATTTTTAAAACTAACGCGAGTTTGGCAAATTCTTACGACAAAGACGGCTGGCGGCATAGTATTTTTAATCTTGGAATAAACAGTTTTTTGCCGTATAATCAGCAGATTTATTTTGGATATTCGCAGAGAATTAGAAACGAAAAATCGTCGCGGGAGACGATTTGTTTTTCGTATAAATCCGCGAGTCAAAGCAAAAATACGAGAAGTTTATCTATGGATATTCCGCTTTACGAGACGGCGAAAGGATTAAAATTTTATGGCGAAATGCGTTTTGCTTTTCCTGTTTTTGATAATAATCGCTTGTAGCACAGGCGACAAAGAAGAAGATTTTTTTAATACGCGATGGTTCCAAAACGGCGGAGTTTCGAGCGTCGAAATTAACGGACAAATTTTACGAATCGACACGCTAAAAGACGGCGAAATTTTTACTCAAAATCGCAAATTTTTGCAAGTAAGCGACGATTTATGGATTTTTGAAATCGGCGACGTTTCGGTTTGGCGAATAGACGGCGACATTCCCGACGAAAAAATGTTTTTGCAAGAAAATTCGGTCGCGATTTTAGGCGCTGACGCGGCGTTGCCCAAAGTTTTGGCGCTTAAATTTTCAATAATAATTCTTCTTCCCGGATTTTCGCGAGACGCGCTACTTGAATTTATACAGACCTACAAAGGCGTTTTGATGAACGCGAATAACGATAACGAAATTATTTTAACTACCGACGGCGTTTTTTGGTATTTGTAAAGCCGATTTAAGAAAAAAATTATTGCAACTTGCAGTGAAAATATAGTATTTTTAAGCAAAACGGGAGAAAAATATGCGAATAATTAAAGACGCTTTTTTAGATAACGACGAATACGAAAGAATGCCGATTTTGTTCACTCCTTTTTGCAAAGTTGAAACGGCGACAAAAGTTTTCGGCGAAATAAGAAAATCCAAACCGAAAAAGTTGTACGTTTTTTCGGACGGCTGGCGCGAAGAAAAAGAAGGCGAAAAAGAAAAAGTAGAATATTTACGAAAATATATTTGCGAAAACATAGATTGGGATTGCGAGATTTTTACAAATTTTCAAAACAAAAATCTTGGTGTAAAATTAGGAATAGAAACCGCCATCGACTGGTTTTTTGAAAACGAAGAAATGGGAATCGTTCTCGAAGACGACTGCTTGCCCGCGCCGCAACTTTTTAGATTTTGTTCGGAAATGTTAATAAAATACAAAAACGACGAAAGAGTTTGGCTTATAAACGGTTCAAATACTAATGCAAAAAAATTATCGGCAAATTCGTATTTTTTCAAAGACGATATGACCACGTCCGATATTTGGGGCTGGGCGACTTGGCGAAGAGTATGGCAAAAACACGACAAAACTATGTCGCAATACGAAAAATATAGAAAAATATCTTTCAACGCGGACGAAGATTCCCTCGATTTTAACGAATACGCTAAAAATATAAGAATGAAATTTATTATTGTTCAATTAGAGCATATTTTAGCGGGGAAAATGCATACTTGGAATTATCAAATTTATTTTTCCATAGCGATAAACGACGGATTATATATTATCCCCGAATGCAATTTGGTTACGAATATAGGATGCAACGCCGACGGCTTTACAAACACGGGTAGTGAATATTATTTGGAAGGAACTTTTCCGACGGGCGAATTTCTTTTCCCGATAATTCATCCGCAAGAAGTTTCCTCGAAACCTTTAACGGCGCGAGAATATGCGAGTATCGGCATTCCGAGACAGCGAAATTTTATGAAAGAATTTAGAGACGTAGAAGACAAAGTTCTCAACGATTTTTTAATTATTGGTAATTTTTTGAAACGAATCGGTATTTACGACGACCCGCAGATAAACAATATAATAACGTCGAAAGAAGCGGACGTTTTATTCGACATTATTACAAACGCCGTTTATTTCAAAGGATATTACAAAGCGCAAAAATATCTTTGGTTATCTCTTTCAAAATCAATGCTTAAAGGCGAAAAAAACTTTTGCCAAAATTGCCAAAAACGAGAATGTTTATCGTTTTGTCCGACAAAAAGCATTTCTTTGCAAACGCAAGAAAACGAGTTTTTTGTAAAAATAGATAAAAGTACTTGTAAGTTTTGTTGGAAATGTATGAAAAACTGTCCTATTGTAAATCCCGAAAAAACAACAAGATAAGCGTAAAAACTTACCTTTTTTATCCCCAAACGATTTCTCTGCTGTCAAAAATGGCGCCTTCTTTGCAAACTCGACGATATTTGCCGTTTTTGCACGGAACTACGCATCCCATACACGCGCCGACGCCGCAAGCCATCATTTCTTCCATAGACACTTTGCACATTATATTTCTCGTTACGGCAAAACCGTGCAACGCTTTCAACATCGGCAAAGGACCGCAGGCGACTATTAAGTCGTTTGAATTTATGTCGGACGTTCTTAAATATTCGACGACCGTTCCCTTAAATCCTTCGGAGCCGTCGTCGGTGCAAATTTTTATTTTAAGTTCCTGAAAAATATCGGCTTTAGGCACAAGAGTTTCGTTTCTGTAACCCGCAACTAAAAGCGCGGGAAACGGCGAAGTTTTTACTGCGAACAAAATCGGTCCCAAACCTACTCCGCCCGCGACGGCAAAAACGCGCTGTTTTGAAGAAATATCGGAAGTGTAATAAAAAGAATTTCCGAGCGGTGCTAAAATATGAATTTTTTCCATAGAAAAATCGTCTTCAAACGAAATGAAAAATCTTGCGTCTTCGTCTTCGTTTTCTATCGGCTTGACGTTTGATTCTATGCTTTTTTTTCGCGATAACACGTCGGTTGCCGTGCCGCGTTTCTGATAAATTATTTCGGCGTATTTTTCCTTTTCGTTGTAATCCGAAAACGCAAACGGACGGCGCAAAAGCGGTACGGACAAATTATTAACCTTTATTTCGCAGAAATTTCCCGCTAAAGGCGTTCCCCAAGTTCTGTCCCAAAAAAAACGCAATCTGTAAAAATTTTTGGCTATTTCCAAATTTTCGATTACGTTGGTTTCCACACTTTTCATTTGCTACCTTTTCGCTTCTATTGCCTTTTTTACGCCCAAAATCAACTGCTCGCTCAAAATCCACTTGGCGTATTGCGAAGTCGCCCTGTCGTTTGCGATAAAAACCGCCGAATACATTTCGCCGTTTGCGGTAAAATATCCCGCCAAGCCGCTTACGCCAAAATCGTTGAGCGTTCCCGTTTTGGCTCTAAAATTCCCCGTCAATTCCGAATTTTTAAATCTCGAAGAAAGCGTGCCGTCGATTCCCGCTATCGACATCGTAGAAATATAGTCGTGAAACCATATTTGTTTTGTCGACCAGCAGAGCAAATCCGAAATTTGAGCCGCCGAACATTGATTTCCGTCTCCCATTCCCGAACCGTTTATAACGGAAATTTCGCCGCTTTGCGGAAATTTTTCTTTCCACCAATCCTGCATATATTGCGAACCTAATTTCCAGTCGGCGGGTTTTTTCGTCATTTTTGCCGTGAGAGTCAAAAGCGTCATTTCCGCAGTAAAATTATTTGAATACTTAAACATACTTTTCACGCTCTCGTAAAGCGGTTCGGAGTCGTAACTCAAAATCAATTCGGCTTTTGTCGTGTCCACTTTGCCGATGGCGACGGTAAAATCCGCCTGAATTCCGACTTGTCTTGCGACTGCGCGAAAACTTTCGCCCGCGTTTGTTACGGGTTCCCAAACTTGACGATAAACGTATTTTGGCTTATCGTTCGGCTTTATTGTGCCGCCGAGTAAAATTTCCATTCCGTTTGAAGGATGTTTTTTTGTAGAAACCGACAATTCCTTGCCTTTTTCTATCGTAGATACGTTTCCTGTGGTCGGGACGTCGTGTCGCGGCGGAAATATATGCACGACCGCGTTTTCTCCCGAAACGCTGGGTTGCACTACTACGCTCGTAGAATTAAAACTAACCGAAAAAGCCGAAATCGGCGACATATACGCTCGGCTGTTGTTTGTGTCGCCGTAACCCGGCGCAATAGTTTCTTCCTGCGAAAAAAATGAATTGTCAATAACCAAACGACGCGGTATCGATTTAATTCCCGAATGCCGTAAATACTGCGCCATAAGCCAAAGTCGCTCGGC
Source organism: Chitinivibrionia bacterium (assembly GCA_009787445.1). Lineage (GTDB taxonomy): Bacteria > Fibrobacterota > Chitinivibrionia > Chitinivibrionales > Chitinivibrionaceae > WRFX01. The sequence goes on from WRFX01000072.1 coordinate 10,692, forward strand.
GGAAATTCCCGGGTCTCCCGCGCCGACGATATACAAATCGCCTTTTACTTCTCCCGTAACTCTGTCAAAATCTTCGGCGTAAATTTTTGTTTGACTTCTGTAAGTTACGCCAAGTTTATCCAAAGCCGCAGCCGCCGTAAAAAGTTTTTGCAAAGACGCGGGAATAAAACTTTTATCGGGATTTAGCGCGGTAATTTGCTTTGAATCGCTTACTTTTCGGACTACGAAACCGATGTTTTCGGCTTTATGTCCAGCCGAACCTATTATTTCCAATGCAAGCGAGTCGAAATTTTCGCAAAACGCGCTCGCCGCAAAAAACGCAATTAGCGTCGACGTTAAAATTATTTTTTTCATTGCACCAACGTTGTTATTTGTTTAACAAATTCTTCTGCGGTCTTAAAATCGCGATAGACCGACGCAAACCTTATATACGCAATTTGGTCAAGCGCATACAATTCATCCATTACCATAGTTCCGATTTCTCTGCTTTCGATTTCGGTTTTTCCGGAACTTTCCGCATTTTTTATTATTTTTTCAATCAAGTTTTCCACATCGTCAATACTTATCGGACGTTTTGTACAGGCGATATTTATTCCCTTGCGAAGTTTATCCGCGCTAAAATCTTCGCGCCTTCTGTCGCGCTTTACTACTACGATTTCAGCGCGTTCTATATATTCGTAAGTCGTAAATCTTTTGTGGCAGTTTTCGCATTCGCGTCTTCTGCGTATCGCGTCGCTTTCTCTGTTTGAACGCGAATCTACGACTTTGTTTTGGTCGTCCGCTTTACAATAAGGACACTTCATAAATTATTCCCGTTTGAAAAAAAATTAAAGTTTTCCCCGTAAAAATAGTATATTTCACTGTTATTTTGTCAATATTTTATCAATATATTGCATAATACTTTGCGCATTTGTTTCGCCGTCGTATATTACGCCGTTAAAAACGATGTGCGGAGTAAAGTTCATTTGGCATTTTTTCGCCTCTTCGTAATTTGCCTTCAAAACCGAAAATATTAGCGCGGTGTCTCTCATATCTTCGTAAATTTTGTCTTTATTTATTTGCGCTTCGTCAAATAATTCGTTTATATTGTCGGCGGTAATTCTGTTGGAAGTATGAGAATAAGCGCGAATAAGTTCCCACGATTTATTTTGATTGTTCGCGGCGACAAGCGCAATATCGCCGAGTTGTTTGTACATCGGCTTTATCGAAACCTTTATTTTTCCGTTATATAAAGTATTTGACATTTCGTAAAACATTACCGATATTTCTTTGCATTTCGGACAAGAAGACGAAACAAAAATCACGACGTTTATCGGCGCGTTTGCCTGTCCCGCAAAATTTATGTACGAAGTCGCGGGTTTGCAAATAAGTTCTTGCGCAAACGAGAGAGAAAACGAAACAAAAATAGAAAAAATTATAACTTTCAGCATAAAATCTCCAAAATAAGTACTTTTCTATTAGCAAATATATTATTTTCCCCGTCTAAAAATTTAAAATTTTTTTGGAAAGAGGGCATTATGTTAAAAATATTGCTATTTTTGTTTTCTCTAATCGCGGCGGTAAATTTTATTTCTTGCACACATTGGCTTAACGACGAATCAGACGTTTCGACAAACGACGGCGAAATTTTTGTGGCGGTTTCTATTGAAAATCCGAGCGCGCCGATTCGCGCAACAACTTATTCCAAATTGCGTTTGCGCATTTTGGACAACTTAAACGCAACGGTAAAAGATACAACTATTGCCGCTTCAACCGATATAATGTTGGTCGGTTTGGGCAATCTTCCCGCAGAAAAACAATATAAAGTTACCGCTTGGACAATAGACAACGACAACGTTATAATTCACACTCCCGACACTCAAAGTATAACCGTTCAGGCAAATAACAACAATACCGCAGTGTTAAACTTGCATCCGCGAGTCGGCTCTATTGTCGTGCAATTCGCTGCGGTTTCGACAAGTATGAATATAGAATCGTTTTCTATGGCGTTTGATTCCGATTCGGGAAGATTTGAAGTAAATGTTCCGCGAGCGATAAACACATACGTCGCGCTAAACAGAGTTCCATACGGCGCAAGCGGAAAATTGTCGCTAAAAGCGATAAAAACCGACAAAACTTTGCTTATCGATTGGGACACGCTTTTTACGTTCAAAAGAGAAAATATTTATCTTGAACTTTCGTTTTCGCAAAACAGCGGAACACTGCAAACAATAAATATAAATAGTCCTTACAATACGGTTTTTACCGCATTTGCCGACGTAAATAACGTTTTGAGCGAAGAGAAAAATATTGGAGTGGTAATAACCGAATTTTGCGTAAATGCGGCGGACAACGCGGATTTTGTAGAAATTGCGAATTTATCAAATAACTTGGTAAGTTTCAAGGAGTTAAGCATAGAGGCGATAAGTTCGAGCAAGCAGACAATTAAGGCGACAAACGTTAATATTTCGCCAAACGAAACGTTTGTTTTTGGAAATACCACCGCGCCGAATTATTGGGATAATATTGACATAGCGGGAACGCTTTCTTTGGTCTCAACTTCCGCAATTATATTGATTTACGGCGATAAAGAATTGCTTGATTACGTTATTTATTACAATTACAACAACACAAATAACGGCTGGACTTATACGTCTTCGAGTTCGCGGCGTTCGTGGGAACTTAAAGAATTGACGGCAGACCCCAAGCAAAATAATTTCGGCGGCGCTTGGCGGCTTTCGTCGGAAGTAGGACTCGTCGACGAACAGGGAAGATTATGGTACGGCAGTCCGGGCGTTTTGCGATAAGGCAAACATAGAAATTTTATTTTCGCTCTTTTTTGGTTTTGCGCATATAGTATTTTGTCAAAAAAATATGCAAAAAACCCAAAAGAGAGGAATAAAATTTTGTCAAATTTTCAGGAAATTAAAGAAGGCGACATAACAGGCGGCTTTTTGTGCAAAGAAGTCAGAGAAATTAAAGAAAGAAACAACGTCGCATACATTTTTGAACATCAAAAAACAAAGGCGAAATGCGTTCATTTATATAACGACGACAAAAACAATCTGTTTTCGATAGGATTTCGTACGCCCGTTTT
>WRFX01000073.1 GCA_009787445.1 Chitinivibrionia bacterium
ACGAGTCCTTTTTTGTAAAACTGCAAAAACAGCCATTGCGTCCATTTATAATAATCCTCGCCGCTCGTGTATAATTCGCGCGCCTTATCGAATCCCCAGCCAGCCATTTCCATTTGTTTTTTCATTCGCGAAATGTTCGTTTCAATATTCTTGGACGGATGAATGCCGTTTTTTATAGCGGCGTTTTCAGCGGGAAGCCCGAACGAGTCCCAGCCGATAGGGGTCATTACGTTGTATCCGTTCATTATCGCGTGGCGGGCGATTACGTCGTTTATGGTGTAATTCATAACGTGTCCCATATGCAGTGCGCCGCTGGGATAGGGAAACATCGACAGTATGTATTTTTTAGGTTTTGAATTGTCTTTTTTTGCCGAAAAAAGTCCTGCTTTTTCCCATTTGCTTTGCCATTTTTCTTCAAAAACGCTCGGTTGATAGCCGCTCATAAATTTATCCTTTCAAAGTAATTTATAGAGTTAAAATACTATTTGCGCAACATAAAAAAATGGAACAAAAACACCGTTTTTGTTCCATTTTTATTTTCATTTAACCGTAAAATTGTCAATTCTTACTTTTTACTCTTCGGGTCTTGCGTTAACCTTATGTTGTCAAAAAGCGTTTGGCTCGAAACGCCGACTTCCGACGGATGAAAACCAAATTCCCAAACTCTATTTAAGTCAAGTTTCCCGTTTACTGTCGCTTCAGACGCTTGATAAGACGATTTTCTGAAACTTCTGAAAGGAACAACGACTTCGTTCCAGCCGCGTTTGAGAGTAACAAGCGTCATCCATTCTTCCTTAAATTCGTCGGATATTTTTACCATAACGCGCTCTTCGTCGCGATTTGAAAATGCGTCAAACGCAACAGCCGAATGCTTTGACCAATCGCATACTTCCTTCGGCAAATTTCTGCGTCCAATTCCGTAGTTCGCCATTGCCCAGTCGTTAATAGACCAATCCAAAGAGAGATACCAACGTCCGTATTTATCGCGCAGGTCTCTATTGTTTTGGCTCGCAATTTTCACTTCAAGCACCGAACCTTCGCCGCTTATTGCCATCCATTCTTCCGAAACGTTGTTTTCAAAGTCGATAATCATTACGTCGGGCGCGGTCGATTTGAAATTATCCCAAAAAACGTCGGGGTCGACATAACCGGGAACTTTGTCAATAAGCGCAATTCTCGAAAAGTAAAGTTTTATCGGGTCTTCTATCGGAATACGATTTACGTATTTGTTGCTCGTTATCTGCATTCCGAAAATTTTGCTCCAATCCATCATACCGGGTTTTGTGCTGTTTGTGTTGTCGTCCCAATAGGAACCGTCGTCGGGAAATTCTTTAAGCGGAATCATAAAATATTGCCAAGCAGTATCGATTTTGCCGAAATCGCCCAAAAGAACGCCGCTCGAAACGTTTTTGCCGTCGCCTTTGTTATCCGTAAGCCCGACAAATACTTCCGTTACGCCCGGAACCGCTTTCGCCCAAAAACCGATGCCGCCGCCGCTGTTGCGCAAAGCCGTATAATCGGTATTTTTACCCCATTCGATACCCACGCCCGAATATTCCGTGTTGTCGAGAAAGACAGCCAAAACGTGCGGAGAAGTAACGGAATCGGTCGTGTTTTTCTGCGTAAATACAGTTCTTCCGCCGTAAGCGTCCGCTTTCATAGGAGTATCGAAATTCTTTTCGTAAAGCATCGCCACTTCCTTAACTTCCGCCGAACCCGGTCTTGCGGGAGCGGGTTCAATTACCTCTACAATTTCGTCCCAATACGGGTCCCAAAGATTTTTCGGTTCGGGATAGCGGTCTTTTACTATATAAACGTTGTCGAGCCAAATTTTGAACTTTTTGTTCGCGTTTTTTGCCGTTACGACAATAAGTTCCTTAACGTTGCCCCACTTAAAATAATTTTTTATAGTGGTTTGCAAACGAGCGTCCCAATATCCGCCGCGCCTGCCGAAATCAGCCAAAGGAATCGACATATGAGTCCAATACGGCTTTATTCCGCCGTATTTGTCGAAATTTACGGTAACTTCGGTTTTGAGACCGTCGACCATTTCGTTGTCCGAAAGACCAATTTCGCCGATTTCTCCGCCGGTTTCGCCTTTAACCCAAAATTCAAGCGCGCCCGTCGGAAAAACGTCTTTTAAGTCGTATTCGCTGCTGTAAAGCACTATCGCGCCGCCCGAATAATCGGCGGGGTCAAGTTCAAAGCAAACCGCCACGTCGCCCGTATGCCCCGATTCTTCGGGAATGAATACGCGCGTGTTTCCGCCGTAAACATACGAATATCCGCCGGCGACCAAATTCTCTTCAAAAAAGATAAATTTGCTCGTATCGGGTTTTTGCGACTCTATAAGTTTCGCTTTCTCTTCTCTCGCTTTAACTACTTCGGGAAGCGGCTGAATTTTCGCAAAACTCAACGTCGCCGCGCACAAAAGCGTTAAAGCAAAGAAAATATTTTTTCTGTTTTTTATCATTCCAAACTCCCCGTTTTAGAATTTCACGGTTAAATTCAAATCGAGACGAAGCGATTTGGAATTACCTTTGAGCAACCCGTCGTGAGTTGTCCTGTCTTTAGCCGAATTATCAACAATCACCTGTCCGATAGTCGCGTTCAACACACCGCCTTCGGCGATAGCGTACTCAAAACCGCCAGCCCATTGCGACTGATTTTGCGTAACTTCACTCTGCTTGCCCTTCATATTCACACCGTTGACAAGTTGATATCCGCCCATAATCGCCGCTCTTTTCCAAAATTTCCAATACGCTCCGCCGTTTATGAAAGAAATATCAAGCGTATTACCTTTTTCGCGCGCGTAATCGGCTATCATCGTTTGCTTAAAACTTCCCGAAAGAATAAACGGATACGCCCACCAGTTGCCGAATTTCGCTACGTCAAGCGACAAGCCGCCCGTAAATTCGGTAAATTGCTGAGTAACCGTCTTTTCAATATCAAAATCATAGGTGCCTGTAATTTCGTTAAGAATTTTCACGTCGCCGCCGACTAAAATCGCTTTGTCAAGAAAATCCAATCCTAAATTCGCCACAATTCCCGTTCTGTTTGGAGTCGCCAATCCAAAAGGCATAGACGAACTGACAATTTGCTCGACGATTTCGCTAAACGTACCGTCTGCATTTGGCTTCAAACTGCCGTCCGGTATCGGCGGGTCGTAATCGGCACCTTCCCCTTCTTCCCATCTGTCGTCCAAACCCAATTCTTTTGAATTAAGCGTACTGCGCGTGTATGCGGATTTTTTCATCGGCTGTTTTGTTCCCGTTTCTTTTTCTCCCGGCATATAAGTGTAAGCGGTTACGTAAAACTGGTCAAAAATGTTTTTATAATTGGTATTCGCGCTGTTTAGTATCGTATTTCTATTGAAAACGGCGGGGCTTTGCGCAAGTTCGTTGCGAAAGTTATGCGCGTTGGCAATAAATCCCGCGTCTAATTTTACGCCGTTTGCTCCAAAATTGAAATCCCCGTCCAAACCTCCCTTAAACGCGGTAGCCAATTTGTCGGTAAAGGTGTAATTTTTCTTGTTATTTTCAATGCCGATACTGTTAGAGCCGCTCCAATCCGAACTTAAAGGCACTGTACGATAAGTATAAATTGAACCCGCAAACTCGGCTTTCAATCCGACTTTCACGGAATTTGAATCAATGCCGGGAATCATTTGCGTGCCGACTCCGCCTCTGCCTGAAAAGACCATATTATTCGTATAGTCCGCCCAATCTTTACCGCTTATACTGCCACCAACTCTGTTAAACGTTCCGTCGGCGTCGCTTACAAACAAAAATGTTCCGCCCAATTCGGTACCCGGTACAAATTTCATATCGGCATTAAAACCTGTCGCGTATCTGTCCATAAGATTTCCGTATTGCGAATTTGCTTCAGGCGCGCCCGTCGCTCTATCCGGTTTTTCTTTTCCCGCTTGACGAAGCCGCGTAGCGAAAGCGCCTATACGAAGTTCCTGAAACACGGGGTCGATTACCGCGCCGAAATTAAAATTAGCGCCTTGCAAAACTCTGTTGTTGTCGCCCAAAAATTCTTCGCCCATCGCAATTTCTCTTTGACGCGCAAAAACCGTCGGTTCAAACATCATTTCAGGTTCGGGAACCCAAAGCGTAAAAGGCGTATATTTCTGTTTGAAATCGCCCGCATTGTAAAGAAAAATGTCTCTTGCGTTTCCGTTTACGCTTATCCAGCGAAGCGTGAGCGGATTCGCATACGCGCCAAACATATTTCGCCAGTCGTGATGCATTCTGATAATCGCCGTTCCGCCGACAGCGTCAAGCGGACGCGCTTCTATGCTCAAATCAAGCCCGGTGTAAAGCAGCGCCTCGTCTGTTTTAGCGGTTTGTCCTTCTATAATTCCACCGTCAAGTTTTGAACTCAGCGCTCTGGAATAAAAATTCCCGCCGAAATAAATTCCCGATTTCGCATTAAGATTTCGCGTCTTCGCTTCAATAGAATCGAGCCGCTCGCTAACGCTCCCCTTAATTGGCTCCGGTTCAGCCAAAACCGCCGCGGACATTCCGCATACAAACAAAGCGGTATAAACAAACTTTAATTTTTTCATAACTTTTTAATCTCCTCTATTAGAAAAACGCTTTTAATTCTAATGAAACGACGTTGCCCGTATAATTGTTAAACTTCAAATTTACGTCCGAATGTCTCAACCATTTGTATCTTCCGTGCAAAGATACTCTTTTCATCATATCCCAGTTAAAACCTATTCCCAAAGCCAAATCGTTGGTCTCAAAATTGCTCTGCTTTATTCCGATAAGCGTGTAATTGTCCGCCGCTTCATCGATGCCGTTTGTGTTTGAATCGTTGCCCGTAACCACAAGTCCGCCGTTTGATTCTTGTCCGTCAAGGGCTTTGCCTATATACTTATATTCGCCAACCCAACTTTTTCCGCTTATCCATTTTTCAAATCCGATAAGAGTCGTGATGTAAAATCTGTTGGTAATTCCTATCGTCGGCTCGCTTCTTAAATAATGCGACACAAGCAAAACGTCGTTGTCGGCGTCCGATGCAAACGCAAGCGGAGCAAAATTTCTCGTAACTCCGTTTATTTGATAATACAAAGACAAAAACAAATCGTTGCTGTAACCGACGTATTTTCCTATGTTAAGCGCCCAGTCGATATTAAAATCGAAACTCTTCTTTATTGAAACCGGAACAAAACCCGTTTCGCTTGTAATCGCCACTTTTTCAGATTGCGCTACGCCGTCAATAAGAAGCGTCGCGGAATCGCCCGATGTGCCTTCAAGTTTGTAAAATCTTACTCCGTTTTTATCGGTTACTCTGATACCTTTACCGTCGTTTGCGGCGTTTATTTCAGCGGTAACGTCGTTAAATTTCCCCGCCGCTCGCGTAAGTTCTCCGCTTCCTTCCACGCCGGAAGTCCAAATGCTTTTTAAATCGCGTTCATAGCCGACGACCGTACTTCCCGAAAAATAGTTGAATATAACCTGCTGCGGACTTTCAAACGGAACAAAAACTTCGCTTGTTCCTTCAAACGCGGAACGAAATCCGCCGATATGCGGAGCGCTTGCCGCCGTATAACTTTGGTCGCCGAAACGATTTTGCGTATGTTTCGCGACGGTTCCCAAACTACCGTAATCGCCGTTTGGACCGTTTTGATAATGCCCAAATTCGTATCCTTCGGTAATTGTTCCCAATCCCCATTTGCTATACCACGCGCTAAGCGTATTTTGAAACGTCGCGCCGTTAAGTCGGTAAGGCACAGCCAAAATATCGCGTCCTTCGCTGTTTTGCGTGTTTATTTGATAACCGAATTTTAAGTGTCCGTGCCAACTTGGAATTTTTGGCGTAAGCGTAAGTTTTAGAGAACGCAGATTTTTGGAATATTCCGCGCCTTCCATACCCTGAAACTCCTGCGAACCTACCATATTGGAGCCGAAAGCCCAAAACGCGTCGGTATTATTTACCATAGAAAACGGCGAGTGAAAATTTTCGGTGGCAAAAAAGCCCTCTAAACTCGCGTTAATTCTTTTGAAATCGTAAGTTCCGCTTCCATAAACCGCAATATCGGGAGCGCTCGTTTTGGTTTCAGTGTTCAAAATTCTTCCGGTGTTATATTGTGTTCCCGGCACGTTTGTTGTACCGACTCCGCCGCCGCTGAATATGTCGGTAGCAGGGTTGTTTCTATTGTTACGGTAACCCGTACTGCTCCAAGAATCGGGGTCTATTCTTATGTAGTTGGTATCTACCCAAGACGCGCCGACGTCAAAGCCGAATCTGAAATTTTTGCCTAAACTTCCCTTTACGTCAAAACTGAAAATATTCGGCTCGACTACAAAACCTTCGCCGACGGATATTACTTCTTTACTGCCCCATCCGTTTACCACATCAAGGTCTTTTTGGTTAAGTATTTGTACGGTATCGCCGCCGTTTGTCCAAACGGAACCGTAACGTCCTATGATAAATTTCTGATTAAACGACGCGCCGTAACCGAAACCCGAATTTACCACGTCGGAACTTGAACGAACGTATCCGTTATTTATTCCGAAAGTAACGTCGTAATTTTCAAGACGTTTACTCAAACGATAGAAAATAAACTTGCGGTAAGAATCGCCTACGCCCGCTTCAACGACGGAACCCATAGTACCAGCGTCGTCGCCCGCGTAACCCAAATCGGTCGCCATATCTATATGATAACGCTGCATCATATCAAACGGCTTTCCCGAACCGTAAAGGAAAAATCCTCGAAGTCCGCCGGGCAGGTCGATAACCGAAAAATCAACGCCCTGAAACGCTTTTTTGTTCCAAACGCCGCGCCCGACTTGCTCCAAACTCGCTATTTTATAATTGTAATACTGTGCGATAGGACCTTCTTCTTCATAAGGCAGATATTCCCACGCAAACGCTTTTTTAGACGCGCCCCAAATCGAAAGCGGCGACGCTTCCATCCAGTTCATACTTCCCATTTTAAGCATAAAACTCGCGGGTCTCGTGCGAACGGCAAATCCTGAACTTAAATCTTCATAAACCGTTACTCCGCGTCCTGCGGAACCGCTGTTGTGATGTTGAAAATCGTAATACCAGCCCCGTCCGATTGCGCCGTTGGAGGTAGTATAACCATTTTGATTCAAAAACGAATACGAATTGTATCCGGGAAACGAAGCGTTTAATCCCAAAGTAGCCCACGCGGTTGCGTTTCTTCCCGGCGAAACTACCATTCCGAGCCGAAGAAACGGCTGGTCCGAATTTAATACAAAACCTTGCCGCGCAAGAGTCAAATACGAAGAATCCGCCAAACCGGAATAATTATGAAATTGTGAACGCATTTGCAATATTCCGTCAAAAGAAACAGGCGAAGACGACCCGTCTCTTAATGTCGAAGCGACTTTTGCCTCCAAAAACGGCAATCGGCGTTCCAGCGAATCTATCTTTGCGCTGTCCGTTTCGTGCGCCGCAATCATCATATCTACAGAAGCAAAAGACGGCGAACACAACAGTAGCGAAAGCCCGACTCCGGTAGAAATACCTTTAACCCATTCCAAAAAACCTCCCTGTTGAGTGTTTTCATTTTTTCAAATACAAATATACATTTATACCAAAACAATATGCGAGATAATTTTACTTTTCAACAAATAATTCGTTTTAATCGCCGTTTTTGGACTCTATTCCCCAAAGTCCCTTTACGCCGCCGGCGGTCATCAAAAGTTGAGGCGGCGCATACGGATTTTCGTCCGTCGGGAAGTTGTCCCAATATTTTGTAGAGAACTGATAATACTGCGACGGACGATACATTATCGGAATTACGGGCAGTTCAATCATAAAAATTCTGTTTAATTCGCGATACGCTTCTTTTTTTTCACTTTCGTCGTTAAGCGCGGGAATTTTTACCAACAATTCTTCAACTCTCTGATTTTTATAACGACCCTGATTAGACCACAACGCCGCGCCAATCGGTTCAAACGCCTGCGCGGTAAGCGCCGCGTCAAAGCGCGACCAAGGAAGCGACGAACTTTGTTCGGGTTTTGGCGTGTGCATTATAAAATCAAAATATCCCAAACTCAATTTTCGCCAATATTCTTCGTCGCTGCAAAAATCGACTTTTGCCGTAACTCCTATCGCTTTAAGATTTTCAACTATTATTTTTACCGCGTTTTCCCAATCGCTCCAACCTTTCGGCGACGAAATTGTAAAGTCCCTAACTCTTGAACCGTCGCGCAAAAGCAATTCGCCTCTTCTGTTCCAAAAAAATCCGGCTTTCGCCAAAATATCTTTCGCCTTTGCGGGGTCGTATGGAACTCCGTATTCGGCGGCGTCTTCTTCGTTGTAATATAGTTTTTCGTTGTTGTTGCTATCGACTATAAATCCGGGGCGAATTTCGGGAACGTAATTTTTTATCGCGACTTGACGAATTTTTTCATAATTTATCGCCGACGCGACAGCCCGCCGAAATTCTGCGGATTTCAAAACGGGATTCGGCGAAAATTCTTTTGTCGCCTCGCCAAAATTTACAAAAAGCGACGTTATGGAACCGGGAATATAAATCGTATCCCACATTCCGATATCTCCGCTGTTCATTTTTTCGCGAATACGTTCAAAAAACGTCTGCGACAAATCGAGGTCGCCGTTTGCCAGCGCGCGGTTATAATCGTCGTTTGAAGCGTAAATCGGATGAACGATAAATTTCGGCGCGGGAAGTTTGCCGTCGTGCAAAGCCGCGTTTCCCCAATAATTATCGTCCCGCGCGAGCGCAATAAAATCGTCGCCGTACGAATGAATTTTATACGGTCCCGACGAAATTACGTCTTTGTCCATTTTATTTTCGCGCATTTTTTCTAAAATCGCTTCGGAATTGCCGTTTGGCGTTTCGGCAATCGCTTCCGCTTCAATTTTTTCAAAAACGTGTTTCGGCAAAATTAAAGTGGAACCTATAATATCGCGCATAACGAGCGGATTGTAATATTTTTGACTCATCTTGAAACGAATAACGTTGTTTTTCGCATTGTCAATATAAAGAGTATCTATAAAATACCAATGCGAACTCAAGTTTGTAGGATATTTTTTGTGAAGATAAAACGTATAAATTACGTCTTCGGCTGTTAGCGGCGTTTCGTCGTTCCAGCGGGCGTTTTCGTTTAATTCTACCGTTACTACGGAATCCGAAATTTCGTATTTTTTAGCCAAAATCGGGTCTAAATCGCCAAAAAGCATATTGTAGCCAAAAAGATTTTCGTATACCAAATTCACGTTTCCCGACACGGGAAACGACGGATAAGACGACAGCGGATTAAAATCTCCCGGCACATCCCATTGAAAACCGCCTACGTAGAGCGTTTTTTCACGTTCAAATTCTTCTTTTATTATTTTAGGACTTTTACCGCAACCGATAAATCCAATAATTAGCGATAACGTCAAAAACAAAATTACGTATCTTTTATAAGTTCGCAAAATGTATTCCTCCGTTTTATTCGGAAATTCCCATAGTATAAAATATAGTTTTTCCACAAAGAATTGCGAAATTTTTTGAAAAACTGCTAATTATTTTTAATATTTATGCCGCAAATACTATTTTACGGTATAAAAGTAAAGGAAATTTTATGAAAAATTACATTTTTGCGCTCGCGTTTTTAATTTTTTTGCTCGGATGTAAAAAACAGCAGGAAGAAATTGCCGTTGAAGAACCTTTTGCGGTAAACGCGATAATTGCGAAAAAAATTGAAATTCGCGACGAACTAAAATCCGCCGTTTTGCTTCAAGGAATAAAAAAAGCCGCGCTTCATTCGCAAACGACGGGCGAAATATCGAGCGTTTCCGCAAATTTAGGACAGCGCGTAAAAACGGGCGAAATTTTGCTTTCGTTAGAAAATTCCGTGCAAGCGGCAAATCTTAAACAGGCGACGGGCGCGGTTGAAGAAGCGCAGTTAATTTTTTCGGCAAGCGAGCGGCTTTTTAAGTCAAAAAGCATTTCGGAAGCGGAATTTGTGCGCAATCAAAACAATCTTTTTGTCGCGCAGACGGCTCTTGCTTCGGCAAAAAAAGCGTTTAACGACACGAGAATTATCGCTCCTTTCGACGGATTTATTACGATGAAAAGCGACGACGTGCAAAAAGGAAACGTCGTTTCGATGGGAAGCGCGCTTTTTAGCATCGCGGATATTTCCAAGTTGAAAGCAAATATTTCTTTGGGCGAAAAAGAAATTCGTTTGGTTAAAAACGGTTCAAACGCAAAAGTTTACGTAAATGTTTTGGATATTGAACTTTTGGGCGTAATTTCGGCGGTTTCTTCGGGAAGCGACAGTCAAACGGGAACGTTTTTGGCGGAAGCGGTTTTTAACAATCCAGATTTTTTAGTAAAAGACGGAATGAGCGGCACGGCGTCAATCGACGCGACCGAAACGAATATCGGAATCGTCGTTCCAATAACGTCGATAATTAACAATAGAACGATTTTGGTCGCAAAAAACGGCAAAGCGTCGGGCGTTTCAATAGAATACGCCGTGATTTCGCAGGGCAGGGTCTTGATAAAAAAAGGATTGTCCGAAAACGATACTATTATAGTTTCGGGAATTTCGCAAATCTCCGACGGCGACGCGATAAGCGTAAATATTGTGGAATAATTTATTTTATTGACAAAAAAGAAGGAAAAAGAAAAATATGACGAAAATTTTTGGCGATTTGGATTTTGACAAAGTAAAAGATTTTAACGAATCCGACGTTCGCGCCGTAATTTGCGAACCTATAATAAAAGCGCTCGGTTTTTCGGACGAAAATATAGTTCGCGAAAAACATTTTGAAATGCATTGCGGAAGTAAAAAAGAAAAAACGACGTTAATTCCAGATTTTTTGCTAAAAATCGGCGAAAGTTACGCTTGGGTTTTAGAAGCGAAATCGCCCGACAAAAATATTTTCGATTGCGTAAAACAAGCGTATAGTTACGCCTCGCACATAGAGATAAAAAGCGTATATTTTGCAATATGCAACGGAATTGAATTTGCCGTTTTCAGGACAAGCGACACTGAAAATCCCGTTTTATCTTTTAGAATTAGCGAAATCGACGTTCATTTTGAAGCGTTAAAAAAATTGCTTTCCCTAAATTGTTTTCAAAGCGGAAAAACGGTTAATTACGAAAAACCGACATCGTCGCAAAATAGAGATTTTGATTACTTAAACAGACCTTTGCTTAAAGAAATTCCCGTAAAAAAGCAAGCGGCAAAAAGACATTTCGGCGTTCACGGATATTTTACAAGACAAGCGTGGAATGTCGTCGCGGAATATATAAGAAATTTTTCTCAAAAAGGCGATATAGTTCTCGACCCTTTCGGCGGAAGCGGCGTTACGGCAGTGGAAGCGTTAATGAACAATAGAAAAGCGATAAATATCGATATAAATCCTATGGCTATTTTTTTACTAAATTCGCTTATTGCTCCTATAAATAAAAACGAATTGTCCGCCGCGTTTGAAGAAGTAAAAACGGAATATTTGAAAAAAGAACCGAAAAACAATACGGAAATAAAAGAAATATTGAAAAATTATCCGTTGCCAAAGGACTTGAAACTTCCAAAAGGTTCCGACGTCGACAGCGTTCGTAAATTATTTAGCGACGAGCAAATGGCAAAACTTGCTTTATTGAAAGCGATAATAAAAAAACAGAAAAATAAAAATATTCAGGAAACTTTGTTGCTTATGTTTTCGGGAACTTTAACAAAAATAAATAAAACCGCTCACACAACAATTCCAAACGCGGGCGAAAATACCTACGGCGGAACGGACGCGTCGGCGTTTAGATATTACAGATATAGAATTACGGATAAAATAACAAAAATAAACGCGATAAAATATTTTGAAGTTCGGTATAAAAAAATTGCCGCCGCCAAAGAAGAAATGAGACACTCCATAAATAAAGACACTATTGACAACGCAAAAATATTAAAAGGAACCGCGACAAATTTGTCGTTTTTGGAAAACGAAAGCGTGGATTATATTTACACAGACCCGCCATACGGCAAAAAAATTCCGTATTTGGATTTGTCCGTTATGTGGAACGCTTGGCTTGATTTTGACGTTAGCGAAGACGACTATGAATTAGAGGCGATAGAAGGCGGCGAACATAACAAAAGCAAGCAATCGTATAGAAATTTAATTTCAAAAAGTATTCAGGAAATGTATAGAGTTCTTAAATTCGACCGCTGGCTTTCTTTTGTTTTTGCGCACAAAGACCCGGAATTTTGGCATTTGATAATAGAAACCTGCGAAAAATGCGGTTTTGAATACGTAGGCGCGGTTCCGCAAAAAAACGGTAAAAAAAGTTTTAAAAAAGTGCAGCATCCTTTTACCGTTTTGTCGGGAGAATTGATAATAAATTTTCGCAAAGCCCGCAATCCGAAGTCGATATTAAAAGCGAATTTGGGTATGGATATGAGCGAGATAGTTTTGCAAACGATAGAAGGAATTATTGCAAAACATAACGGAGCGACTATTGAGCAAATTAACGACGAACTGATTATCAAAGGTCTTGAATTAGGATTTTTGCACGAATTAAAAAAGGAATATTCCGATTTAACTCCGATATTAACAAACAGTTTTGATTACGATTTAGATACCGAACTATATACGATACGCAAAGATTCTAAATTTACGTCGCGTATCCCGATAGAACTTCGTATAAAATATTATCTTAAAAGTTATTTGCGACAAATGGAACGCGAAAACAAAAAACCGTCTTTTGACGAAATTGTTATGAACATTATGCCGTTATTGAAAAACGGCGTTACTCCCGAAGAACAAACGATTCTTGCCGTTTTGGAAGATATTGGCGAAAAAATTGGCGAAAATACTTGGATTCTTAAAGAAGAAAAACCGACGTTGTTTACGGGCGCGGGATTTTGAGAAATCGAGGAAATAAAATTTATGAAATGGAAAGTAAAAAAATCGCCTCCGCTTAACGGAATTATAGAAGTTCCCGCTTCAAAATCGCATACGATTCGGGCATTGCTTATCGCGTCGCTTGCAAACGGGGAATCCGTGATAAAAAAACCGCTTTTGACAGGCGACGGATATTCCGCGCTAAACGCCGCAAAGGCAATCGGCGCAAAAATAGAAAACAAAAACGACGGTTTGCATATTTTCGGAGTAAGCGGCAAAGTAACGCTTGAAAAATCCGTGAATATGGAAAATTCGGGAACGGGAACAAATATGTTTGCGGCGGCGGCGGCTTTGGGAAACACGCCGATTCGCTTTTACGGCGACGAATCGCTTTGTTCGCGACCGGTAGAAAGTTTGCTTTCGGCGCTTGAAAAACTTGGCGCAAAAATAGAATATCACGCGCAATTCGGAAAGCCGCCTTTTACGGTTTGCGGCAAAATTACGGGCTCAAAAGTAGAAATAGCGGGAAACAATTCGCAATATCTTTCGAGTTTGCTTTTGACTGCGCCGCTTTTGGAGAAAAAAACCGAAATTTCTCTAAATTCGCTTTTTGAGCGACCTTACGTAAAAATGACTCTTTGGTGGCTCGATAAAATGAAAATAAAATATTCGGCGGATTTTGAAAATTTAAGGTTTTCGGTGGAAGGAAATCAACAATATTCGCCTTTTTGCGAAACGATTGCCGGCGATTTTTCTTCGGCGACGTTTTCGGCGGTCGCGGCGGCTCTTACGAAAGGAAATATAGATATTCGCAACATTGATTTTTCAGACCCGCAAGGCGACAAAGAAATTTTTGAAAT
>WRFX01000074.1 GCA_009787445.1 Chitinivibrionia bacterium
CCACTCCAAAATCCTCGAACGAATTATATACTTGTTTTTCATTCTGTCCTCCATAAGTTTAACATAAAATAATTTATGCCTAACTTATCTTGAACCTAAAAAAATATAAATATTTCCAAAAAAATTTGTTCAGAAGGGGAAAATTATAGAAATGAATTTTTCGCAATTTATTACTCATACCTCAACGCTTCAATCGGGTCTAATTTACTCGCTTTATACGCGGGATACCAGCCGAAAAATACGCCTGTTGCTACGCAAACCGCAAAACTCATTATTATAGACGTCGGCATTACGACTACAAGCCAGCCGAAAACTTTCGACAAAACAAACGCCGCTGTTACGCCGAAAATCATTCCTATCACTCCGCCCGTTACGCTTATCATTATCGCTTCTATTAAAAATTGCCGCAAAATATCGCTGTCTTTCGCGCCGACCGCCATACGCAATCCTATTTCGCGAGTCCTTTCGGTTACCGACACAAACATTATATTCATAATTCCAATTCCGCCGACAAGAAGCGATATCGCCGCAATCGCCGTCAAAAGCGCGGTTAAAACGTTGTTTGACGCCTCCATCATATCGCCCATTTCCTGTTGTGAACGAATTGTAAAATCATCGGGCGCGTCTTCGCGAAGTTTTCTATGCACGCGCAAAATGTCTTTTACTTCCGAAATCGCCTCTTGCGTAAGCGATTCGTCGGCTACGGAAGCGACAATTTGACGTATCGTTCTGCCCGCGATTATTCGTTTTTGAACGGTATTGAACGGCGCGATAATTATATCGTCCTGGTCCATTCCCGCGGCGTTTTGTCCTTTGGGTTTAAGTATTCCGATTATCGTAAATGGCGTTGTGTTAAATCTTATCGTTTGTCCGACGGGGTCAAGCGTTCCGAATAAATTATCGACGACGGTTTTTCCGATAACGCAAACTTTCGCGCTTCTTGAAGATTCGGAATTTGTGAAATTTCTTCCGTCGGCGATTTCCAATGCGCGTATTTTTAAGTAATTCGGTTCTACGCCGTAAATTTCCGTCGCTCTGCTTTCCGCCTGAAATTTAACGTTTCCCGCCCTGTTTATGACGGGAGAAATATAACTTAAAAGCGTAGAATTTGCCTGAATCGCGTATAAATCTTTATCGTAAAATCTTGCTCTGCTTGCCGCTCGCGCAGGACCTCTGACGTCGGAGCCGGGCAAAATAAATAGCATATTCGAACCCATAGACGAAATGCTGTCGCGAATGCTTTTTTGCGTTCCCGCGCCGACCGCAAGCATCGTAATGACGGACGCGATGCCGATAATTATTCCCAGCATTGTAAGGATTGTTCTGAAACCGTTTCTCAAAATCGCTTTGTAAGCGAGAGTAACAAGTCGAATTAAACTCATTGTTTTCCCTTTTTAGATTCGCTAACCAAATATTATATATGATATTTCGAGTTTGGAATTTGTTACAAAGAACTGAATAATGTCGGTTTTTCTTCTTTTAGCCGCCAAGTATTTTCGCCTAATTTTTCGCCAATATCTTCCAAAACGCTTAAAATTGTTTGCGCTTCGGGAGTAACGCCGTTTTTTAACAGAGGCATAATGTTCATAACTATTTCGTCAAAAGACGCTGTTTTCTTTTCGCGTTCTATGCGCCGCAAATAACTTATTATATAATATTTTATACGCAATTTTACGTCTACGTGCGTTTGAAATTTACCTTTTTCTTTTATATTATATTTTTCACTTTTGTTATCAAAGTCAAATTTATCGGATAAAATTGGTTGTAAATCAACATATTCTTTTTTCAATAAATCCAAAAATCCTAATTCTAATCCCTTAATAATCAATTCGTCGTTAATTTGTTCAAGCGTCGCTCCGTCGTTTTTAGCGATAACTCCTTCTATTGTTTGTATAACGATTTCACCGATACTCATTCCCAAATTCGCTTTTAATATCGCAATTGGGTTGCGAACTTTGCGAAAATTTATTATCAGTTCTCCCGACAAAACGGTGAAAGGATTTTGCCGTTTTTTGAAACTTGTCTGTCCGTTTTTTTGCGGAACCGCGCCGACATATTCAAAGCCGCAATTTTGAGCCGTTTCAATTATCAAGTGCCAAAATTCTGGGTCTTTGTGGGCAAAAACGAACGACATCCATCTGTCGAATTTTAGAACGCGATACATTTCCTGAATGCTTTTTGAAATTAAATTATTGTATTCGTTTTTACTTTTATTGTGTTCGCCGCCTTCTATCGCCTCTAATTCATAGTCGTCATCGCTGACTTCCAAATCAAGCCAGGCGTTCCACATAACGGACAAATCCAAATACGGAATTTTTTTGCCGTACGGAGGGTCGGTATAAATATAGTCAACGCTTTCATTGTCCAAAAACGACAAATCGGTAGCGGTTCCTTTAATTATTTGAGCGTAATCAGCAGTATTTTCGTTAACGGAATGCCTAATTTCTTCTTTGGCGGCTAACACTTTTTGATAGCGAAGTTCAAAACACTGCATAATATCGACGCTTGTCGGATTTGGCGCCTTTCTGTAACGATAATATGAGAAAGGAGCGCTATTGCCCCCAAAACCCGTTTTTGCTTTTACGGAAGTACTTGTATGATAAGTTAAATTAACTCTTGTAATTGTTCCCGAAAACATTAACATTAAAGTTTTTTGGATATTTTTATTTTTCTGTTTTTTTATAATCGCTTTCAACAACGCTAATTGAGATAATTGTTTTTTACTGAATAACTTATGGACGCTTTTTACATCCGAATTTTTGGGAAGTTTCAGGTCTTTGGGCAACGAATATTTAGATAAAATATTATCTACTTCGTCGTCATTTTTCGGTTCTTTTTTTATATATTCCGTTTTTACTTCTTCAAACGCGGTTGACAATTCATTCTTATTTATAGGAGCGATTAGCGAATTTACCAAAAATATAGCCAAAGGATTTATGTCAATATTTATCGCTTTACGTCCGTTCATTAACGCTTCGACCGCCGTTATGCCGCTTCCGCCGAAAGGGTCAAGAACGATATCGCCTTTTTGAGAAAAATTTCTTATATATTCCGCCACCACATTCCACGTTTGACGGGTAAAATATCCGTGAACGCCAAAATGACGTTTTGCCGCTCGTTTTTTTACTGGAATTTCTTTAAGCAAAGGTCTATTTAAATAATCAAAATCTCTATTTTGCGACAAAATTGGTTTTTCATACGAAACCGTTTTTCCGCTTTGAAAACAATTTACCGAAAGTAATTTTTTTAACGATTCTAAATTATTGTCAATTTCGCTAATCTTAAAAAATAAAACGGGAGAATCTGGAGAATTTGTTCTGAACGCGGCAAATTCTACTCCGTTGCAAAGCGCAAAATATATGCTTCTTATTTCTATGTGCGAGGCGTAACTATACGCCTGTTTTACGCAATCGAAAATATTTTTGTCTGGTGCTTTTGCTTCCAAAACCCAAGCGTAACTTTCGCCAATTTTCAAAAGATAATCGGGAATTAACGTCGTTTTTTCTTTTTTACTTCCGCTTTGCAACTCAAAATGTTTTTCGCGAACAATGTTTTCACCGCTAAAACCGAGCGCTTTTATTATCGGCTCTATAATGTCTGCGCGAACGTCGGATTCGTTAAAATCTTTTACCTTGTCAAAATCCAAATCGCTAAAAATTTTCTCTTTTGTTTCCATTTTTTCCCAAATTATTTAATAAATAAAATAGAAAATACGTTTTGCCAAAACGAAAAAATATAAGTTTTTATGGACAATTATCTTGAACTTTAATTCAACTAAATTATATTTTATAACCCAAAATTGTTACAAAAATTTATAAATTTGTCATTTTACAGAAAATTTACATTACAAAGCGGTTTATTTTTACTTTGTCATAATACTTTTACGGTAGTATCAAAAAGATACAATTACGTAAAACATTAAAAACAAAAGGAGTTTTTATGAAAATGCAAGCGGCTAAATTATTTATTCTTGCGGCGTGTGTGCTAGGAATGTTTGCCTGCGCCAAAAAAGCGGCGAACGACGACGGCGCAATTAGCGGAAAAATTACCGTAATTTCGCGCGAAGAAGGTTCGGGAACAAGGTCGGCGTTTGTAGAATTGTTCGGAGTCGTGGATTCCGACAAAAAAGACGTTACGACGGACGACGCGCAAATAACCAACAATACGGCGGTTATGATTGGCTCGGTTCAGCAAGACAGAAGAGCCATAGGATACATTTCTATGGGTTCTATGAACGACGCGGTAAAAACTCTTAAGATAGATGGCGTTTCGCCGTCCGTAGAAAACGTTATGAACAAATCTTACTCCATTTCAAGACCTTTCGTTATCGCGATAACGGAGCAAATGTCAGACGTCGCGCAGGATTTTATTGACTTTATTTTAAGCGCCGAAGGACAAGCGGTAGTAACAAAAAGCGGATATATCGGCAAAGAAGACGCAGCGACTTACGTTTCAAAAAACGTTGGCGGAAAAATCGTAATCGCGGGTTCTTCGTCGGTTTCGCCGCTTATGGAAAAACTTAAAGAAGCGTACATAAAATTGAACGAAAACGTAACTATCGAAATTCAAACGAGCGATTCTTCAACGGGTATGAAAGCGGCGATAGAAGGAATTTGCGACATAGGAATGAGTTCCCGCGAACTTAAATCGAGCGAACTTGAAAAACTTACGCCGCTCGTTATTGCCACCGACGGAATTATCGTTATAGTAAGCAAGGAAAATTCCATAGATAATTTGGCGAAAGAGCAAGTTAAAAACGTATTTTTAGGCGAAATTACCGATTGGAAGGATTTAAGATAATGACCGCAAACGCCGTGAATGTTTTAAAGGAAAAAACAGCCGCGTTATTGTTTTTTGCCGCAGGAGCCGCGTGTATTTTATGCGTAATTTTGATATGCGTATTTTTGTTTGCAGGCGGTTTTCCCGCGATTTTCAAAATAGGATTTGGCGAATTTTTACTTGGACAAAGGTGGCGACCGACGAGCGATTTGTTCGGTATATTTCCTATGATTGTGGCGAGTATATCGGCGACTTTTCTCGCGCTTTTAGCCGCGGTTCCCGTAGGAATATTGACGGCGGTTTTTATGTGCAGATTTTGCCATAAAAGAATGGAAAAAATTTTGTCTCCGATGGTTTCGCTTTTGGCGGCGATTCCGTCCGTTGTTTATGGATTTTTCGGTTTGGTCGTTATATGTCCCGTAATTCAGCAACTTTTTGACGTGAACGGAAAATCGCTTTTGGCGGCGGCAATTATTCTTGCAATAATGATTTTACCGACGATAATTGCGGTTTCGTCGGCGGCAATAAAAGCGGTTCCCGAAATTTATTACGAAGGCGCGTTGGCGCTTGGAGCAAGCAAGGAAGAATCGGTATTTTTCGCTATGCTTCCCGCGGCGAGGTCTGGAATTATCGCTTCGGTAGTTCTTGGACTCGGTCGATGCGTCGGCGAAACGATGGCGGTAATAATGGTCGCTGGAAATCAGCCGAAAATTCCGGGCGGACTTTTGGACGGCGTAAGAACGCTTACCGCAAACATAGTTCTTGAAATGGGTTACGCCGCCGATTTGCACAGAGACGCGCTAATTTCTACTGCGGTAGTTTTGTTTGTGTTTATTTTGATAATAAATCTTACTTTTGCCGCCGTCGTTAGAAAAAAGGTTTAGAGTTTAGGATATTATAAAGAAAAAGTTTCGCCGCACCATTTAAGATACGGCGAATTTTTTTATTGTTTGGTAAAACTTGCCGCTTCGCCAAACAACGTCATATTAAGTTTGTTGCCGTTTACGGAATATGATGTTGTTTGAGTAGCAAACATTCCGTTCAAGGTTTCGTCGGAAATACTACCAAAACTCTCTTTCAACTCGGTTTTTGTGAACCAATTTCCGCTAAATCCAACGTGAGTTATTACTATTGTTACTTTGCCGCCGCTTGTGGTGTAGGTTCCTTTCGCTTCGTCCGAATACACAAAATTCCCGTTATTCAGTACCAATTCAATTTCGTCGTCATCGTCAATCCAAGTTCCATTAAGAGCGGTATCAACTTCTACTTTGTCGTCATCGTCGCTGCAAGCCGCAAAGAACATAACGCCGCACGCCAAAAATACCAAACCGAATAATTTGGTAAAAACATTGAGTTTCATAAAAAAAATCCTTTCTTTAAAAATTTAATAAAACAAACGGGGAATTTAAAGCACCCTTTAAACTATACCACTTTTTTTGAAAAAAACTCGCTTTTATTTGTGTGCATTTAGTATATTTGTGGTGGTATAATTTAAACGGTGGTATAAAATATACCGCCTGATTTTCAAGATTTTTGATAAAAAAATTTAATTTTCTTATTAGTTTTTTTAGAATAATAAAGTATTTATTTTAGTGAAAATTCAAAAAAATTCAAATGTTATTTTGTTTCGGCATAACGTATTTTTAGAAAAAAAAGGAAGCAGAAATTTCTACTTCCTTTTTTATTTATACGAATGCGCTAAACTTACGCGAACAACGAATATATTATACTGTCGCTTATTTTGTCTATTTTATCGCCGAGAGAATAAGTTCCGTTTTCTATTTGCGGCTTAATTTTGGCAATTTTTTCGGCGCGAATATCCGCGTGGCTATCGACTATTCTTTTTAACGCAATAATATTTACGTCGCTCGACGTTCCTGCGGAAACCTTATTGCTCAACGCTACGGAATCTTTAACGTTTTCGTCTTTTTTTACCTTCGATTCCTTTGCAGTGCGCGAGTTCGGTTCGTATGCAGTCGTATAAACGCTACTGTGAATCTGTCCTATTGCCGACATAACAAACCTCCTTTTTTTTGACGCTCGTGGCGTATTTGTTCCATCCTATTATATATTTCGGCAGAAACTTTAATTTACTTTAACACTTTTTAAGGTTTTTATAAAATTTATAAAATTTGCCAAAATTTTTGCGCAGAAATTACCGATTGCTCAATAAGCGTCGCGATGGTCATAGGTCCTACTCCGCCCGGAACGGGAGTATACGCAAAAGACCGCGACGCGCAAGTTTGCAAATCTATATCGCCGCATTTTTGTTCGGGATTAAAACCTGCGTCTATAATTATCGCTCCGTCGGCAATCCACTCGCCCCTAATCATTTTCGGTTTTCCGACCGCGCCGACTACAATATCGGCGCTGCGTATAATTTCGTCCAAATTTTTCGTCTGCGAATGGCAAATTGTAACTGTGGCGTTTTTATTTAGAAGCATCATTGCGGCGGGTTTTCCCAAAATCGCGCTTCTTCCGACGACTACCGCGTTTTTTCCTGCGCAGTCAATTTTATAATGCTCGATTAGTTTCATTATTCCGCTCGGAGTAGCGCTTCCAAAAACCTTTTCGCCCATAGACATTTTACCGAAGCCCAAACTCGTAACGCCGTCGACGTCTTTTTCAAGCGAAATTCTGTCAAACGCCAACCGTTCGTCGATTTGTCGCGGGACGGGATGTTGCAACAAAATTCCAAAAACGTTTTTGTCGCCGTTTAATTTGTCTATAACGTCAATAAGTTCTTGCGTAGAAATCGTATGCGGCAAAACTATTTTTCTCGGCTCAAGCCCCACGCGAAGGCAAGCGTTTCCTTTCATTTTTACGTAAGTCGCGCTTGCGGGGTCGTCTCCTACCAAAATCGTCGCCAAAACAGGTACTACGTTTCCGTTTTTGTCTTTAATTCTTTGCACGCGTACTTTTAACTCTTCTTCCATCTCGGCGGCTAATTTTTTTCCGTCGAGTATTACGGGATTTGCCATAATTTTCCCCAATTTGCGTTAATTTATTATCAAAATAACAAATTTTACAACAAAAAAGCAATAAAATATTGAATTTTTGTTTGGTAATATATTAAATTTATAGTCGGAAATGGAGGAAAATATGAATTTTGACAGAAACAAAGACGAACTTATGAAGCACATCTCGCAAAAAAAACTCACTCAAACTATGGATCGTCGCAGCGCCGAAGCGAAGAGTCGCGTTATCGAAAAGGAAAAAAACGTAGCGGTGCAACCGCAAGAGGTCGTTTACGAAAAGACCAACAAGCCGCCCGTCGCGATTTTTGGCGCAAAGTCGCTTTTTATGACGATTTTGAAGGATACTTTGCAGCCGTATTGCGAAATTTGCGAATTTTCGGAACTCAATAAGGCGACCGATTTTTTGTTTTCCAATACGATTCCGCTCGCATTTATCGATATGGACCCGCCGAACGATTGGAAAGACGGACAGGAATTTTTTACGTCGGGAAAAACTATGAATCCCGAAATGCGCTACATCGTTTATCACAAGGGCGATAAAATGTCGGAAACCGTAGAATTTCTTCAAAAACAGGGCGCGACAATTCTCAAAAAACCTATCGACAGAATAGAATTGGTAGAACGGGTTAAGGAATTTACCGCTAAATGGAGAGAAAAATATGGCGAAGAAGCCGAACCTGAATCAGACGGTATCGTATCTTGACGATTTTTTGAAAATTGCGGAAGTTGAAGATTCGTCATACAACGGTTTGCAAGTCGAAGGAAAAGACGAGATAAAAAAAATTGCCTTTGCCGTCGACGCGGGAGTGGAAGTTTTTGAAAAAGCAAAACGCGAAAACGCCGATTTACTTGTCGTTCATCACGGACTTTTTTGGGAAAAAACAGACCCAAGATTTATCGGAGTAAACAAAAAACGTTTGGAAATTTTACTTGACGCGGGCATAAATCTTTACGCCGCGCATCTTCCTTTGGATATGCACAAAGAAGTCGGAAACAACGTAGAACTTGTAAAAATTGCGGGCGCAAGCGTTTGCGGCGGATTTTATAAATATCACGGAAGTTTTATCGGCGCGCTTGGAAAATTTTCTGCGCAAAAAAAGGTCTCGCAAGTCGCTGAAATTCTTGAAAATAAATTAAAAACCAAAACTTATATTATCGGCGAAAGCCGCGAAGTTTTTACAGTCGCGGCGGTATCGGGCGGAGTGGGAGCAGATACGGTAACTTGCGCAAAAGAAGCGGGCGCGGATTTGCTTATTGTCGGCGAAAAACGCGATTTTTATCATTTATCTAACGATTTGGGAATTTCGGTTATTTTTGCGGGGCATCACGCAAGCGAACAAACGGGAATTTGGGCTTTACAAAAACATATTCAAGAAAAATTTCCCGAAATTGAGTGCGTTTATATCGAATGTCCGACGGGATTATGAAATGGAAAATAAAAATACTAAATTAGATACCGAAAGTTTAAGAAACGCGATTTCGGCGTTAAAAGACAGTATAGACGTTTTTCGCGAATACGGCGAAAAAAGCGCCGTTTTGTTTTTAAGTTTGCGTTCGGGCGTTATTCAAAATTTTGAGGTTTCATACGAATTATGCTGGAAATTTATGCAAAAATGGCTCGAAATGAACATAAGCGACGATATTGTAAAAGGCGTTTGCCGAAAAGAATTTTATAGAATTTGCGAACAATACGACTTAATTGAAAACGCAGAAATTTGGTGGAAATTTCACGCCGCAAGAAATTCTACGTCGCACTCTTATTCTTCTTCCGTTGCGTCGTCGGTTTGCGATACGGCGATAGAATTTTTGCAATCTGCGCAGGATTTCGCAAAAAATTTTGAGAAAAAATTATGATAAACGCAAGCGTTTCAGAAATAAAAATCATAAAAGAAATTATAAAAAAACACGCCGACGATTGTCGCGTTTTCGCATTCGGTTCGAGAGTGAAAAGTAGCGCAAAAAAAACTTCCGACTTGGATTTGCTTTTTGAATCGCAAGAAAAATTAGGATTTTTGCGAATACAAAAAATCAAAGAAGCGTTTCAAGAAAGCGATTTGCCTTTCAGAGTGGACGTTATAGATTACAACGATATTTCCGAAAATTTTAAGAAAATTATAAACGAAGAAAAGGTGCGCGTTTAATTTTTATGAAACCCCGCAAAACCGTTAGGCAATTTCTAAAAGAAAAATTTGGAGAACAGGTTTTAAAAATTCCCGTAAATGCGGGATTTTCTTGTCCGAACAAAGAAAACGGAAATTTTGGCTGCATTTTTTGCGACAACGTTTCTTTTTCGCCCGTCGCCTTAAATACCGAAAATATTGTAAAACAATTTTGCGAAAAACGCGAAAAAATGAAACATAAATTCAATTTGTTTATGCCTTATTTGCAGCCGAACACAAATACTTACGCGCCGACTGAAAAACTTCGCGAAATTTATGAGCCGCTTATAATTCAGGAAGGCGTCGTCGGGCTTGCGGTAGGCACTCGTCCGGACGCGGTTTCGGACGATACGATAAATTATTTATCTTCAATAAATTCACGGACTTATCTATCTTTGGAACTCGGCTTGCAATCGGCAAAAAACAAAACGCTTAAACTTATAAATAGAGGACATACCGCTGAATGTTTTGCCGAAACAGTTAAAAAACTTGACGAAAAAAACATTGAAACGGTCGCGCACGTAATGCTTGGACTTGCGCAAGAAACAAAAAAAGATATGATAAACACCGCAAAATTTATTTCCGATTTACCGATAAAAGGCGTTAAAATTCACCAACTTATGATAATAAAAAATACGCCTCTCGAAAAACTTTTTATTGAAAAAAAAATTTCGGTTTTCAGCATTGAAGAATATTGCGAAATTCTTGCGGAATTTTTAGAAAATTTGCGACAAGATATTGTAATTCATCGACTTATGGCGGATTCTACCGCAAAAAACGGACTTGTCGCGCCGCTTTGGAGCGAAAAAAAACAGGATTCGATGTCGTTCATAAAAAATTATCTAAAACTAATGTAACTTGTTATTTTCCGGTATGTCCAAAACCGCCCGCGCCGCGTTTTGTCGCGGATAAATCGCCCTTTTCAATAAAATTGCCGTTCACGATTTTTGAAACGACCGCCTGCGCAATTCTTTCGCCGCGATTTATGGTAAACGGGTCGCTGCCCAAATTTATCAGCAAAACAAAAACTTCGCCGCGATAATCGGAATCGATGGTGCCGGGAGCGTTCAAAACCGTTATTCCAAACTTAAACGCAAGTCCGCTTCTCGGTCTGATTTGAACTTCGTAACCTATTGGAATTTCAAAAATTAAGCCCGTCGGAATAAGGAGCCGCTGATTCGGTTCAAGCACTATCGGAAGTTGATTTGCGGCGTAAATATCGGAACCTGCGGAAAAAATTGTCATTCTTTGCGGCGACGGCAAATCCAAATTATGCGGCAGACGTTTTATTGGAATCGCGACGGTATTTTGAAAAAACGAATAAAGCGTCCTCAAATTTTTCATAAAACCAATATTTGTGCTTCCGTTAAATTTGTAAAACGGCATTCCTATCGACATCGCGCCTTTGCCGTCGGTGTCTTCTCTGTCGCCGACCATAAGAATTTGATGCGGCTGCAAATCGAGCATTTTTGAAATTTCAAAAAAAATTCGCGAACACGGCTTAAACGCGCCAAAATCTTCGGACGAAGCGATAACGTCAAACATATTTTTTTCAAATCCAAGCGCTTCAAGACGTTCTTCAACTATGCCGTAATCCGATAAAACTGCGGTTTTTATCCCCATTCTTCTGCAATATTTTACAAAATTTATCAACTGCGGGCGATTTCTATGAAAATATAGCGACTTTATAAACGCGGGATAAAAAACTTCCTTTTCGTAATTTTCGGAAATTCCCGCGTTTGCGAGTTCTTTGTTTATTTGAAAAATTAAATTTTCTTTCGTTTCGTAATCTTTTCCCTGCTGTAAATGACGAATTTTAAGGTACTTAAAGAAATTTTTGGTTTTGGGAAACGTATTCAAAAACGTCGTAACGCGGACTTGCTTCGTCATCGCGTAAAGCGTGCCGTCAACGTCGAATATTATTCCCGAAAAGGACATTTTTTATACCTTTGCCAATTCTTTACAGCAAGCGTAAATACTTTCATAAACAAGCGACAATTCGTCCGTCGGCGTCGATGAAAACGCAATTCGCAAAAGTCCTTTTTGTTGAATAACGCCGATTGAATATTTTTCGGCTAACATAATTCGCAGTTTTTCGCTGTCAATTCCGTCTTTTGGTTTTATGCACATAAAATATCCAGAATTAAACGGCAAAGTGTGAAAATAATCGCTAAAATTTGCGTTTTTTGCTAAAATTTCCTTAACTTTATCGTAGCGTTTTTTCAAAAGGTTGTATTTTTCTATTTTTTCCGTCGCGTAATTTTTCTGCTTGTACGCGCTAATAAGAAGCGATTGGCTCATTTTTGACGCGGACGAAATTTGTTCGCGAATAAATCCCGCGACTTTTTGTTCTAACGCTTCGTATAACGCGGGAGTTCCGTTTTTTACGCCGAAAGTTATAAATCCCGTTCTTAATCCCCAAGCGTAATCTTCTTTTGTGGGGCCGTCGGCTTTTATCGCCAAAATATTTTCGTGCGCGTTTGCCAAAAGCGAAAAAAGCGACTCCGTAAAAATACCTTCTTCAAAAACCAAGCCGAAATACGCGTCGTCTATTATTACGGCTATGGAACTTCCGCGCTTTGCTTCTTCTATTAAAACGTCGCGAATTTTACGCGCTTCTTCAATAGTGGGCGTATATCCCGTCGGATTGTTCGGGAAATTTAACAATAGCGCTTTTTTGCCCGCGCCGCCGTGCGAAATCGCTTCGCGAAATCCTTCTACATTGTATTTTCCGTCGTTTGTAAAAGTTTCAAAAGTGTCTTGTTTTGCGCCTGTCGAGTGGCAAAGAGCCAATTCGTAATTTTCCCAAAAATAATCCGACAAAATAATTCTGTCGCCCGTTTCCAAAAACATTTGCGCGGCGATATAGATAGCGTGCGTAAGCGCCGAAGTTACAATAGGAAGCGAAGTCGGCACGCCTTTTAGCGACGGATTTTTTTCGACCATCATTTTTTGCCAGACCTCTCGCAATTCCCGCAAACCCATAGGCGGCGCGTATTGAAACGCCGTGTATCCTTCGAGGCGCGTAAGTTCGGCAAGACAAGGCAGACACGCGGTCGTTTTGTCTTCTTCGAGCGCAATTCCTATTGTTGCGTTTATTTTACAATTTGACGCGGCAGCCGTCTGCGCCAAAATCCCGTGGCGAGGAAAATACGCTTCCTTACCTCTTAACGACAAGACGTCCAAAACCGCAGGATTGTTTTCCACGATAACGGCGTTAATTTCTTGCGCCTGAAAATTAAAACCCATAATATCCTCCAAAGTTATTGCGGAAAAATACTATTTGCCGAAATATTATTTGGTAAAATTTAATTTTCGACGCATTGTTTATTTTATAAATTACAATTTTTTAAGAAAAAATTTTTTGTTTTCATAATTTTTTTTGCATTTTTCCTATAAAATATATTATTTTATTCTTAAAAATATAGGAGAAAAACAATGTTTTCAAAAATAAAACTTGACAGAGCGGCAGCGCAAATAATACTTTTCTTTGCACAGCACAGCACAGCACAGCACAGCACAGCACAGCACAGCACAGCACAGCACA
>WRFX01000075.1 GCA_009787445.1 Chitinivibrionia bacterium
CTTAATTTTTTGTTTTTGACCAAATTTTTGGTCGCGTGTTTTTTGGCGTTTTGCGCTTTTGGGTTTGTCGCTTGCAGCGACGATGACGATGGTCCGTCGGTAGATTCCAAGGTTGTCGGAACTTGGATTGCCCAAGACGGAGATGAAGTAATTGAATTAAAACTCAACAGCAACGGAACTTGGGAAGCCGATGGCGGCAAAGGAACTTTTAGCACAAGCGGCGATAAAGTAACAATTAACTACCCGGACGGAACTTCGGAAACTGCGTCATATCGCGTAGAAGGCAACAAACTTATTATGTCAACTACCTATAACGGACAAACTTATGAAATGGTATATACCAAAAAATAAGTTTTGCAGTTTTTTTATTTGCGGGGGACGTATCTTTCAGGATGCGTCCTTTTTTGTTTTGCGGCAAATAGTATTTTTATAAAAAAAAGGAGTGATTTATGAATTTTGACATCGAATTTGAGCAGGAAGCGGACGGACGATGGATAGCGGAAATTCCTGAAATTCCGGGCATACTCACGTATGGGGTAACTCCAATGCAAGCCGCTGCAAAAGCGAAAGCGTTAGCGTTACGCGCTTTGGCGGAACGAATGGAGAACGAGGTTTCTATTCCCGGTATTAACTCTATAGTATTTGTGAATCATTATGAGTCAATGGTCGTCTGTTAAAACATCTCGCCTTTTATCCGCGCTGTTAAAAATCGGTTGGTCTGTAAAAAGACAAACGGGCTCTCACAAAACGCTGGAAAGACAGGGCTATCCCGATTATGTTTTCGCTTTTCACGACGGTACAGAAATCGGTCCTAAAATGCTTGCGAGGGTTGCCAAACATACCGGATTAACGATAAAAGATTTATAATCAACCTAATTTTATCGCAATCTCCGCATTGAGCGAAACCCAAGAACGCCGTTTTTGCGCGGCGCCTCTGTTTTTGCGGCAATTTTTTTATTTAGCAAATATTCAATTTATCGCGTCTCCCTTATCTATAACTATTTCATAACCCGCGTTTTTCACTCGCCTTTCAAGACAAAACTTACATTCGGCGGCTTCTTCGCCCGTGCATATTTTATTGTCGTAAAGCAAATATTCTTTGCGCACTTTTACGGGCGAAAGATTAGGCATAAGCACGTTTGCACCCGCGCAAAGTCCGCGTTCTCTGCCGTCGGGGGCGATTGTTCCAAGCGCGGTCGTCGCGGGAATAAGCGACTTTGGAAAAAACAAACGCAAGATGGCGACAAGCCGAAGAGTAAGCGCTACCGTTCCCGATTTTTTTGCGGAAAAAGGCGTATCTTTATGCGAAATAAAAGGTCCTATTCCAATCATAGACGGCTGTAATTTTTGCAAAAAACGCAAATCTTCTATTAAATTTTCGGTCGTTTGAAAAGGAGAACCGACCATAAATCCGCTTCCTACTTGAAATCCTAATTTTTTCAATTCAAAAAGACAATTTTTACGATTTTCAAGCGACATTTCCGGCGGATGAAGTTTCGCGTAATGTTCTTCGTTTGCGGTTTCGTGTCGAAGCAAAAATCTGTTTGCTCCCGCCTCGCGAAATTTTTTGTACGTATTAACAGATTTTTCGCCGACCGAAAGCGTAATTGCGCAATCGACGTATTTTTCGCGAATTTCTTTTATTATTTCGACCATTATTTTATCCGTAAAAAACGGGTCTTCGCCGCTTTGCAAAACAAAAGTCCTAAATCCGAGTCCGTATCCGTTTTCGCAACATTTCAGTATTTCGTCTTTTGTTAAACGATAACGATTTACCTTTGAATTTTGCGCCCGAATTCCGCAATAAAAACAGTTATTTTTACAATAATTTGAAAATTCTATAAGTCCGCGAACAAAAACTTTGTTTGAATAATATTTTTTTCTCACAAAATCGGCTTTTTCAAATAATTCTTTATCGTAAAAATCGGTTTCGAGTAAATTTTTCAATTCGTCGTCGGGCAAATTGCGCTCATTTAACAATTTTTCAACAATATTCATCGGTAAAATCTCCTAATTTTATAAATTTTTGCAAAAAAAATAATTTTTTTCACTTTATTATTGCGCAATAAAATATTTTATCTTATATAAATTTTAAATTTTTCAAAAGAAAAGTGGGTATTTTATGGGTACTGATACGGTTTCAGCGATATTTGACCTTGCGAGAATCTCCGTGCAAATAGGCGAAATAGAGTCGGTCAACGGCTGGACAATAGTCGGAATGGGAATGTTTGTAGTTCTTTTCTGTCTAATTATAATTTCTTTTACCGTCGCGCTTCTTCCGAGAATCCTTGAAGTAGTAAACAAAATTTTACCGGAAAACTCCGACGAAAAACATAAATCTTCCGCGCAAAAAGCGTCTTCTTCGCCCGTCGAAGCGGTCGCGGCGGCGGTGGCTATAGCGTATCATAATTATCACAACGCAGGAAAGTGAGGAAAATAGATTATGGACGTATTTTTACAAAATTTACTCGGTTTTTGGCATTCAACGGGCATATACGGCTTGACTCCCGGTCATATGATAATGATTGTAATAGGAAGCGTTTTCATTTATTTGGGAATTTCGAAAAATTACGAACCGCTTTTGCTTGTGCCTATCGGATTCGGCATAATTGTAGGAAATATCCCGATTACGCCGGGAATGCAACTTGGCGTTTACGACACGGGCGTAGTTGCCGACGGAGCGAATAAAGCGTATGGCGAAGGAAATATTTTTCTTAATAATAACGCAAGCGTGTTTTCTTACTTTTATTACGCCGTTAGAAACGGTATCTTTCCGCCGCTAATTTTCTTTGGAATTGGGGCTTTGACCGACTTTTCGACTATGCTTTCAAATCCAAAACTTATTTTGCTCGGCGGCGCGGCGCAATTTGGAATATTTTTTACGCTTGTCGGCGCATTGGCTTTGGGCTTTACTCCGCAAGAAGCGGGAAGTATCGGAATTATCGGCGGCGCGGACGGTCCTACGTCTATATTTTTAACGTCGAATCTTGCGCCGCATTTAATCGGTCCCGTGGCGATTGCCGCGTATTCGTATATGGCGCTTGTTCCTGTGCTTCAGCCGCCCGTAATGAATTTACTCACGACGAAAAAAGAACGTTTAATAAGAATGAAACCGTCGCGTTCGGTGCCAAAACGCGAAAGAATTTTGTTCCCGATAATAGTATTTTTGGTTTGCGCGATAATCGTTCCCGGTTCGCTTGTTTTGGTGGGAATGCTTATGTTTGGAAATTTACTCAAAGAATCGGGCGTAACGGAAAGATTGGCGGAAACGGCGCGAAACGCGGTTTTGGACACTTGTACGGCTCTTTTGGGAATTTCGGTGGGAGCGTCGACCGCGGCGCACGTGTTTTTGAAACCCGAATCCATAATGATTTTTGCGCTCGGAGCGGTATCTTTTATTATCGCGACGGCGTCGGGCGTAATTTTCGCTAAATTTATGAATTTGTTCTTAAAAGAAGGCGAAAAAATAAATCCGCTTATCGGCGCGGCGGGCGTTTCGGCAGTTCCCGATTCCGCGCGCGTCGTGCAGCACGAAGGGCATAAAGCGGACAAAAACAATCATTTGTTAATGCACGCTATGGCGCCAAACGTCGCCGGTGTTATAGGTTCCGCTATTGCGGCGGGATTCTTGTGGTCTGTTTTGATGATGTAAGTAAAAGTTAGGAGAAAAAATATGGCTAAAAAAATAGGATTTATGTGTACGGCGTTTCGCGACGGATTGCAGTCGGTTTACGGAGCGAGAGTAAGAAGCGAAGATTATCTTGAAGCGGTTAAGGCGTCGGTAGAAGCGGGAATTACATATTTGGAAACGGCGGGCGGAGCGCTTTTTCAATCGGCGTACTTTTACTGTCAGGAAGACGGATTTGACGCTATGGACGCGGTTAGAGAAGCGGCTGGAATGGACGCGGTATTGCAAAGTTTATCGCGCGGAGTAAACGTCGTCGGATTGGAATCGCAGCCGACAGAAATAATAAATTTGCACGCGAAACTTTTCAAAAAACACGGCATAACGACAATTCGCAATTTTGACGCGCTTAACGATTTGGACAACCTTATTCCGAGCGCAAAAGCGATTGTAGACGCTGGACTCAAACACCAAATAACCGTAACGATGATGGGGCTTCCGCCGCGTTGCAAAGGAAACGCTCACAGCGCGGATTTTTACGTAAATATCGTAAAACAAATTATAGCCGCGAAAGTTCCGTTCGATTCTATCGCGTTCAAAGACGCTTCGGGAACGAGCGTTCCAAGCATCGTTCACGACGTGGTTAAAGAAACGAAAAAACTAATTTCCTCAAATACTACCGTTCATTTTCATACGCACGAAACTGCCGGCGCAAGCGTTACCGCGTATAAAGCGGCGATAGAAGCGGGCGCGGATTTTATTGATTTGTCGCTCGCCCCCGTAAGCGGCGGAACGAGCAATCCCGACATTTTGGTAATGTGGAACGCGCTTAGGGGAAGTCCGTATCAAATTGATATCGACCCCGACAAAGTTCGCAACGTAGAAGCGATTCTTAAAGAATCTTTGGAAGAATATTTTTTGCCGCCAGAAGCGTTGTCGGTAGAGCCAATTATTCCTTGGTCTCCTATGCCCGGCGGCGCGCTGACCACAAATACGCAAATGCTTCGCGACAATAATCTTATGGAAAAATATCCCGATATGATTTCAAATATGACCGAAGTCGTAGAAAAAGGCGGTTTCGGCACGAGCGTTACGCCAGTTTCGCAGTTTTATATTCAACAGGCGTTCAACAATGCGCTGCATAAACCGTGGGACAAAATTGCCGACGGATACGGAAAAATGGTTTTGGGATATTTCGGGAAAACTCCCGTCGCTCCCGACCCCGAAATAGTAAAAATCGCCTCGCAACAATTAGAATTACCGCCGACGACAAAAACGGTCATAGAATTAAACGACAGCGACGAAACAAAAGGAATCCAAGCCGCGAAAAAAGCGCTTGAAGCGCAGGGACTTCCGATTAGCGACGAAAATATATTTATTGTAGCCGCGTGCAAAGAAAAAGGCGTGGCGTTTTTGCAGGGAAAAGGCGAATTGGGCATACGAAAAGGCGGAAAATCGCAAAC
The DNA here is from genome assembly GCA_009787445.1 of Chitinivibrionia bacterium. GTDB lineage: Bacteria > Fibrobacterota > Chitinivibrionia > Chitinivibrionales > Chitinivibrionaceae > WRFX01. The sequence continues at coordinate 5,089 of WRFX01000075.1, forward strand.
GGCTTCGGGCAACGGAGAATACACGGTTACGCTGAACGGAAGAAAATACGCCGTTAAAATTTCGGGCGACACGACCTACGTCGACGGGAACGAATATCAAACCGAAATCGTTTCGGGAATTGAAAGAATGCCGACGGTTGCCGCCGCGGGCGCTGGTATTCCTATAAAATCGCCGATGCCCGGCAAAATTTTCAAAGTTCTCGCAAAAGAAGGCGACGACTTATCGGCAGGCGACCCGCTTCTTGTAATTGAAGTTATGAAAATGGAAAACGAAGTTTTGGTAGAAAAAGACGGATTGGTTACGAAAGTTTTGGTAAAACCCGGCGATATGGTTCAGGAAGGCGACGTTTTGGCGCTTTTGGCTCTAAAAACCGCTTAAATGAATAAAACGATTGTGGCGTTATCGTCCGCCAACGCGGCGGGAGCAATAGCCGTCGTGCGAATGAGCGGCGATAACGCGGTAGAAATTTTTTCAAAATCGATAAATAAAAATTATGATTTTCGACATTCGTTTATAAAACGATTTTCGCTTTTTGATAAAAACGGCGAAATTATAGACGACGTTTTAGCGGCGACGTTTTTTGCGCCGAAATCTTTTACGGGCGAAAATGTTGTGGAAATTTATTGCCACGGTTCAACTATAACCGTAGAGCGAATAATAAAAAGAATGCTCGAACTCGGCGCAAATTTGGCGGGCAAAGGAGAATTTACAAAACGCGCGTTCATTAACGGAAAAATCGATTTGCACAAAGCCGAAGCGATAAACGCGGTAATTTCGGCGAAAGATTATTATTCTCACAAAAACGCAATGGCTCAATATGTCGGACAAGGTCGCGATTTTTTTGACGAAATTAAAGACAAATTACAAAATATTTTAGTCGATATTGAAAGCGAAATCGAATTTGGAGAAACCGACGATTTAAGCGGAGAAAAAAGTAAAATAGAAGAAACTTTACGCGACATTTCGCAAAAAATACTGATTCAAAAAGAAAAATATACGCTGCTAAAAAAAATCCAAAACGGCGTTCCCGTAGTTTTAGTCGGACGAACAAACGCGGGAAAAAGTTCAATATTTAATCTTATCTTAAACGAAAATCGCGCTATCGTAAATGAAAAAGCGGGAACTACAAGAGACGTTTTAGCCGAAACGGTTTCTTTTGGCGACGTTGTTGTTCGGCTGTTTGATACGGCTGGATTAAACGAAAGCGGCGACGAAATAGAAATCGAAGGAATACGCAGAACAAAAATCGAAATTGAAAAAGCGTTTGCCGCTCTGTGGATTATAAGTCCCGACGACATTGAGTTTGAAAACGATTACGAATTGATAAAAAACGTCCCGATTTTAATTGCCGTTTTGAACAAAAACGACTTAAAAGAAGAACAAAAACAAATAAATTTTTTAGAAAAAAACGCCATTAAATACATAAAATTTTCTACATTGCGTAATTTTACTGCGGAAAATATTATATTTCCCCTAACTGCGCAAATAAAAATGAATTTTCCGGAAAAAACTTTCAATACGTTCCTTGCAAGCGAAAGAGAATTTAAGATTATCGAACAACTGCTCGAAACAATAGAAAATACGGAAATTTGCGCAAATTTAGAAATAATTGCGGAACGAGTTAGAGAAATGTTGCAAATTCTCGGCGAAATTTACGGTTTTCTTGCTCCCGACGAAATAATGGATAAAATTTTCGACTCTTTCTGCATAGGAAAATAATCAAAAACGACGAGGAGGTTCGTTTTATTTATGAAAGAAAACGATTTATTAAAATATTTTATAGATTCAGGTACAAAAAATATCGAAAACGATACCGATACCAACGCCGAAACGTTTGAAAAAACGCAGTTAATTCGCAATATTGTTAAGGAAAGGCAACCCGTCGACGAAATTCGGCAAAATAAAGAAGAAATATTGATTTTACTTATAGTTTGGGAAATAGGACTTTTAAAAATTTATAAGGATTTTTTTACGAGTTACGGCGTTAGAGTATGCACGGTTTCAAGCGAAGAAGAATTTTTAGGATTTGCGAGAATTTTTCCTATAAACGGAGTTGTGGCGGATTCGCAATCGGTAGTAAATTACGGCGACGAAGCGAATAAACTTTTTAGCGAATTGGAATCGACTTATCCGTTTTTGCGCACTAAATATAATCCCGAAACCAACGGCTTCGACTGCTTTTATCGCGATAACAGCGTAAGAAACATAGAAGATTTTATTGAAAGAAAATGTATGCGCTTTCATTCGCGACCGCTTCGGTCGAGTCAGCGGCACGCGATTTCTTTGAATGTTGAAATTTCGCCCGAAAAAGAATTTTTGCGCGTCGAAAGAACCGTAACGATAGATATTTCAAGTACGGGATTATTTGTTTTGTCAACATCTCCGATTTGGGACAATGCAAAAAAATGTTTTATTTCGGTAAAGGAATTTCGCACCGAATCGCTTATAGAATGCAATATTCGCCGCAGAATAAAATGGGGAGAAAAACCCTTTGCCATTCCCGGATTAGGACTCGAAATAGTAACTATACACGAAGTTCTTCAAGACAATTTTCAAATGCTCGTCGAAAAATGGCGGCTCGGATAAAAAAAATAGATAAAAACTCATAAATATCAAAAAAATCTACAACTTATTTGCGGCAAATAGTATTTTGCGGTACGAATTTGACGCGCCAAGTCGAATTGTCGAATTAAATAGCAAAGAAACGGAGAATTTATTAGTGGTTACAAGATTACTTGTAGAAAAAAAACGGGAATTTGCCGTAAAATCGTTAGCCCTTTTGGAAGAAATAAGGGGTTATCTTAACGTTACGGCTTTGGAAGACATAAGAATTATTATACGCTACGACATCGAAGGACTAAAAAAAGAGGATATTGACAAAGCAAAACCGTTGATTTTTTACGAACCGCCGGTAGATATTATTTACGACGAAATTTACCCAGCAAGCGACGAAGATACGTCGTTTGCCATTGAGTATTTGCCCGGACAATACGACCAAAGAGCCGATTCCGCGGCGCAGGCGGTGCAACTTCTTACGCACGGCGAACTTCCCGTTATAAGATGCGCGCAAATTTACATTCTTAAAGGCGAATTGACCACAAAAGAAATAAATTCAATAAAAGAATATTTACTAAATCCTGTGGATTCTCAATTTGCGCACCAAAGAAAACCCGCGACGCTTATTCCCAAAATAGAAGAGCCGGCGGACGTGGAAATTATTGACGGATTTACGCATAAATCGGCGCAGGAAGTTGAAGATTTTCGCATTGAACGCGAACTTGCAATGAGCAAAGACGACCTTTTGTCCGTACAAAAATATTTTAAGGCGACAGAACGCCGCGACCCGACTATTACCGAGATTAAAGTTTTGGATACTTATTGGTCTGACCATTGCAGACACACGACGTTTAAGACAAAATTTACTTCCGTTGCGGTAGGCGGCGGAACGGACGCGAAAAAATACGGCAGCACAATCAGAAACGTCTATCGAAATTACATATCGCTTCGCGAAGAAGTTCACAGCGACGACGTAAATAGTTATCCGCAATCGCTTATCGACGTCGCGACGATAGGATATAAATATTTGCGCGTAAATAATTTAGTTGAAAACGTTGAATATAGCGACGAAGTAAACGCCTGCTCGATAGAAGTGGAAGCGGAATTTGAAGACGGACATAAAGAGCCGTATCTTGTAATGTTCAAAAACGAAACGCACAATCATCCGACGGAAATCGAGCCGTTTGGAGGCGCGGCTACCTGTTTGGGCGGCTGTATTCGCGACCCGCTTTCGGGACGTTCTTACGTTTATCAGGCAATGCGAATTACGGGCGCGGCAGACCCGAGAAAAAGCGTCGAAGACACTATAAAAGGCAAACTTCCCCAAAGAAAAATTACGCTTGAAGCGGCTCGCGGATTTTCGTCATACGGCAATCAAATCGGACTTGCGACGGGACTTGTAAGCGAAATTTATCACGAAAATTACGCGGCGAAACGCCTCGAAATCGGAGCGGTCATCGCGGCGGCTCCAAAGAAAAACGTCGTCAGAGGAAAGCCCGAAGACAAAGATATTATTGTTTTAATCGGCGGAAAAACAGGACGCGACGGATGCGGCGGCGCGACGGGTTCGTCAAAATCGCATACGGAAAAATCCATAGAAACGTCGGGAGCCGAAGTGCAAAAAGGAAACGCGCCGACGGAACGAAAAATTCAGCGACTTTTTAGAAATCCCGAATTTTCGCAAAAAATAAAAACGTGCAACGATTTCGGCGCGGGCGGCGTTGCAGTCGCAATCGGCGAAATGGCTGCGGGAATGGTCATTGACCTCGACGCGGTTCCCAAAAAATACGAAGGACTTGACGGCACGGAATTGGCAATTTCGGAATCGCAGGAAAGAATGGCAATTTGCATAAATCCCGCCGATTTGGACGCGATTATACGCTTGGCAAACGAAGAAAATTTGAGCGCGGTAAAAGTTGCGACTGTGTCGCTTCACGAAACGCCGCGTATGAAAATGTTATGGCGCGGAAAAACGATAGTCAATATGCGCCGCGATTTTTTGAACACAAACGGCGTCGCGCAGGAAGTCGAAGTATCTTCGATTTCGCCGAAAATCGAGACCCGCAGAGACGGCGGATTTTGGACTCCGTTTAATATTGCCACGTCGGCAAAAACGCTGAAAGACCGCTGGCTTATAACTTTGCAAAATCTAAATATTTGCTCGCAAAAAGGACTTGTAGAACATTTTGATTCTACAATCGGAGCGGCGAGTATTTTGCATCCTTTCGGCGGAAAAACTATGTCGACTCCCGCGCAGGTTATGGCGGCGAAACTTCCCACACTCGACGGCGAAGTAAAAACGGCTACGATAATGGCTTTCGGATTTGACGCAGACGTCGCGACTTGGTCGCCTTTTCACGGAGCGACTTTCGCCATTATAGACGCTTTGGCAAAAACTGTCGCCGCCGGCGGAGATTACAAAAAAGTGAAATTTACCTTTCAAGAATATTACGAAAAAATGGACAAAGACCCGCAAAAATGGGGAAAGCCGCTCGCCGCGCTTCTTGGCGCGCTTCTTATTCAATTGGAATTGAAAATTCCCGCAATCGGCGGAAAGGATTCTATGAGCGGAACATTCGGAGAAATGAGTGTTCCCCCGACTTTTGTAGCGTTTGCGGTTTCACCTGTTTTGGCGGATAATATAATATCTCCCGAATTGAAAGCGCCAGACCACGAAATTTATCTGTTGCGTTTGCCCGACAAATCGGGACTTATGCCCGAAAAAGTGGCTTACGATTCGCTTCCCGACCTCGATAAATTGCAAAAATATTATTCAAAAGTATCCGAATTGATTAAAAATAAAGTCGTCGTCGCGGCACATACCGTAGGAAAAGGCGGATTTATTACCGCGCTTTCAAAAATGGCGCTTGGAAATCAGATTGGCGTAGATATAATTGCCGATTTTGACGAATTGGATTGGTTTGCAAGCAATTACGGCGAAATTATTTTGGAATGCAGCGAAAAACCGACGGGAATTAAGGACTTGATTTACGTCGGAAAAACGATTAAAGAAAAGCAAATTATAATGATGGACGAAAAATTTCAAACGGTAAAAATATCGCTCGACGAAATTCAAAACGCATTTCAAAAGCCGCTCGAAGACGTTTTTCATACCAAAGCGAAAGAACCCAAAACGGACGTTTCAAATATTTCAAGCGAAGTAAAACCAAATACGACAAAAGCGAAAACAAAAACCGCTTCGCCTCGCGTTTATATTCCCGTTTTTCCGGGAACAAACTGCGAATACGATACCGAACGTCAGTTTAAAAAAGCCGGCGCAATTACGACGACTCATATAATAAACAATTTGACTCCCGAAAATATTGTAACTTCGGTGCAACAATCGGTAGAATACATTAAAAATTCGCAAATAATTATGTTGCCCGGCGGATTTTCGGCAGGCGACGAGCCGGACGGAAGCGGAAAATTTATCGCAAGTTTCATCAGAAATCCCGCAATTACGGACGCGGTTATGGATTTAATAAAAAATCGCGACGGACTTATTTTGGGAATTTGCAACGGATTTCAGGCGTTAATAAAATTGGGACTTGTGCCTTACGGCGAAATTCGCCCGCTCGAAGACGACTCCCCTACTTTGACTTACAATTATATCGACAGGCACGTTTCGCAAATGGTAAGCACGCGTATTTCGTCTACGATTTCGCCGTGGCTTTTTGGTTTAAAAGTCGGCGATATTCACACGATAGCGGTTTCGCACGGAGAAGGACGATTTGTCGCAAACGAAAATTGTCTTAAAAAACTTATCGAAAACGGACAGATAGCCGCGCAATACGTTAATCCCGAAACGAAAGAAGCGACAAACAAAATTCCGTTTAATCCAAACGGCTCGATTTGGGCAGTTGAAGCAATTACCTCACCCGACGGAAGGGTCTTGGGAAAAATGGGACACAGCGAAAGAGTGGGAAAATTTGTCGGAATAAATATACACGGCGAAAAAGACCAGAAAATTTTTGAAAGCGGAGTAAATTATTTCAAATGAAAAAAGTTCTAATAATATTTATAATTTTGCTTATTTCTCTTCCGACGTTTGCGAAAAGAAGGACGAAAGAAGTGCGTTGTCAGCAGCGAATGGAGACGGGAATCGACGCGTTTAACAGAGGACGATATTCAAACGCGGTAAGTCATCTTTCCGTCGTCAGAAACGAATGCATAGGCGAATTTGACGCGCCCGATTCGATTTATTATTTTCTTGGACTTTCCTATATGAAAGGCAAAAAGCCCGAAGACGCACGAATGGAATTTCGCACTATCGTAGAAGAATATCCGCACTCGGAATTTATTGAAAACGTATATTATCTTATCGCTTTGTGCAGTTATAAAGCCGCTCCGATTATTCAACGCGACAGTCGACTTCTTAGGCGCGCCGAAAGAGAATTTTCCGCGTTTATTTCGGGTTATCCAAACAGCGAATTTACGGACAGCGCAAGAATTTATTTAAATTTGATTAACGACAAACTTTTAGAAAAAGAAATGTTAGCCGCCGAATTTTACGAAATTATTAACAAATACGAATCCGCCGTAATTTATTATCAAGTTATGCTGGAAGATTACGTCGGCAATGAGCGCGTTCCCGAAATTAACTTAAAACTTGCCAAAAATTTGGTCGCGGCAAACAGGTTTTCGGAAGCGCTCGCCGTAATTGAAAGATTGGAAGGCGAAGAGCAATACGCTACCGAAATAGACGTTTTGCGCCGAAGAATAAGCAACGTACAACACAAGCGATAAATAAAATATGCGAAAATATTCCAAAATAGGAATACTTGGCGGAAGTTTTAATCCTATTCACTTGGGACACGCGGCGGTAGCGCAAATGGCGGCGGAAGAATTAAATTTGGATATTGTGCTTTTTGTTCCCGCGAGAGTTAATCCGCTGAAAGGATTTCTAAAAGACGTTACGCCTTTTCAGCGATGCGCAATGACAAAAGACGCGATTTTCGGCAACGATTTATTTGAAATTTGGGAAAAAGAATTGACTATGCCCGCGCCGTCTTATACGATTCATACGGTTGAAAAACTTTTTACGGAATTTTCGGCAGACGAGTGGTATTTTTTAATAGGAAGCGACAATTTGCCGTTTTTTTCAAAGTGGCACAAATGGGCGGAATTGATTCACAAAGTCAAACTTGGCGTATGTTTAAGACCGAATTACGATATGAACGTTCCCGAAATTATTCCAAACGACAGAGTCGCGTTTTTTGACGGTCCGAATTGGGGAATAAGTTCGTCGATGATAAGAAAACGCATAAAAGAAAATAAATCGTGTAGATATTTGCTCAACGAAAACGTGCGCGAATTTATTAAAAAGAACAATTTATATAAATCGGAGAATTGATGTTTGAAGAAGTAGATTTTAAAAAGTTGTCGGCGGATGAAAATTTCAAAGAAGACAGCGTTCGAGAAGTAATTATACTTCCCATACTCAAAGAATTGGGTTGGAACGACGAAAATATTGTTCGCAGTAAATCGCTTGAACATCCGTATCT
>WRFX01000076.1 GCA_009787445.1 Chitinivibrionia bacterium
GGGGGGGGGGGGGGGGGGGGGACTACCCCTCGTACAATATTTCTATGAATAAAATATAATGCGGTACATATAAAAGATGTACTAAAATCTTTAAATTTACGAATTTTATTTTTCATCATTATATTTTCTCCCTTTAGTTTTGCAGATAAAATACTATTTGCGAAAACCTAAATGTGAAAAAAATTACAAATTTGCGAATTTTTTCATAATTCTCACCAAAGGTCTTGCGGCAAAACTTTTTTCATTTCCGCAAGATAATTCTTCAAATCCGACAATTTATCACGCGAAATTACCAAAACCGCGTCGTCGACGTTTACGACAAGCACGTCTTTTACGCCGACGACCGCCACCGAATTTTTTGAATGATTTACGATAACGCAATCTTTATTTTCGTTTGAAAAAATACCTTTGCCCGTGTGAGTATTGCCGTTTTCGTCTTTTCCGTGAATGCGAACCATCGCTTCCCACGCGCCTATATCGTCCCATTCAAAAACGCCTTCTACCGCCGATACGTTTTTTGCCTTTTCCATAATTCCAAAGTCAATAGATTCCTTAATACAGTTGTGATAAAACTCGTTAATCGCCTCAATTTTACAGTTTTGCGCTTCAAGTTTCAACATATCGGCGAACAAATCGGGCATATCTTTCTCAAATTGTTCAATAATCGTAGAAGTTTTCCAGATAAACGAGCCGCTGTTCCACAAATATTTTCCCGAAGAAAAATATTCTTTCGCCTTTTTTTCGGACGGTTTTTCAACAAATTTATTTATGGAAAAACTTTTAACTCCGTCTGCGGATTTTCCTTTTTCGCCGTTTAATTCGATATATCCGTAACCTGTTTCGGCTCTCGTCGGCATAATTCCGAAGACAACTAGCGTTTTTTCGGCGTTTGCTATTTCTACTCCGTATTTTGCCGCGCTCACAAATTTTTCAAGCGGTCTTATCGCGTGGTCGGCGGAAACGACGACCATAACGCTATCTTTTCCGTATTTCTGTTTGCACCAAACAGCCGCCGCCGCGACTGCGGGAGCCGTATTTTTACCGACTGGCTCGACTATCATATCAAATTCGTATTTGTCCAAAAGACAATCGGATATGGGTTTGGCTATTTTTTCGCCCGTAACGATAAGCGGCTTAACGCTTTTGTCGCAAAGCGGAGTTACGCGCTCTATCGTTTCTTCAATCATAAGTTTTTCGCTGATTAACTGCAAAACCTGTTTAGGTCTGCTCGAACGACTCGAAGGCCAAAATCTTTCGCCGATTCCTCCCGCTAAAATTACGGGAACTGTTTTAATATTGCTCATAAAAATTCCTTATACCTCATTTTAAGTCCCGCTAAAAGCGACGCTCTTATAGGCGGCTCGCCGATTTCGGGCGAATGAACTTTATTTGCCGCTCTGTGAAAATCGCTTCCGCCCGTAAAAAGCAATCTGTCTTTTTTGCAAATTCCCGCGTAATGCTTTCTTTGAATAATATTGTGGTCGGCGTGATATACTTCGAGACCGCTCATACCTTGACGAATCAGGTCGGGAATTAAATAATCCACGTTCGTAATGCCGGGATGAGCCATTATCGCAACTCCGCCCGCGCCTTTTATCAAATCGAATACGTCCGACGGCGTAAGTTGCATTTTGTCTTCGTAAGCGGGGCAGTCGTAACCCAAATATTTTTCAAACGCTTCTCTGTAAGTATATACGAACTCTTCGTGCAAAAGCGCTTCGGCAATGTGCGGTCGTCCTATTGAACGCTCAAAGGAACCGTCGCCCGCGCAGCGCAGAACTGTTTCAAATTGCAAATCGATTCCTATATTGTTGAGATTTTTCACGATTTTCTTCGCTCTTTCGTATCTTGCGTTGCGCATTTCTTCAAGCGTGTCGAGAAATCTTTTGTTTTGATAATCAAAAAAATACGCTAAAATGTGAATGTCGGTTTTGTCGGCTTCGCAACTCAATTCTACTCCGGGAATTACGTCCAAACCCAATTCGCGCCCTTTTTCTATGACGTAAGGATACGCGCCCACGGCGTCGTGGTCGGTAATTGATAATGCGGATAAACCTTTTTTCTTTGCCGCCAAAAGAATTTCATCGGGAGTAAGCCCACCGTCCGAAAACCTTGAATGTATATGAAGGTCTATGTTTCCTTTTTGTTCACCTAATAATTCTTCCATTAAATTTCTTTTTTTTAAGTTTTTACCTTTGCAATAATATATTTTATGGGCGTTGTATTTGTCAAGGGATAAATTTTATGAAAGTAAAAGAAATTATAGTTCGCGTAATTGCGACTATTGCGCTTATCGGATGTTTGGTCGTGCTATCTCTAAGATTTGCAGGATATAGATAAGCGTTTATTAAATTAAAACTTTAACCAAAAGGGGAGAGCGTATTTATGAAAATCGCAGTAGTTTATTATTCGTATAGCGGCAATACCGATTTTGCCGCCGCCGAAATTGCAAAAGTCCTAAACGCGGACAAGTTTAGAATTGAAACCGAAGGAAGCGGTTTTTTGAATTTTTTGCGTTATAAGATTACCAAAAAACTTCCAAAATTGCGCGACGATTTGGAATTTAACGCGGACGCTTACGACAAAATTGTTTTGGCGGCTCCCGTTTGGGCGTGGGATGTCGCTCCCGCAATGAAATCGTTTTTGAAAAAATATCCGCTGAAAAACAAGGAAATCGCTTTACTTTTGTGCCACGGCGGCGGAGCAAGCGAAAAAACATTGACAAAGTTTAAAACGTTATTTGACGACTCCAATAAAGTAGTCGCCGAAAAAATAATGGTAAATCCGATGAAATTTCAACCGTCGCGGTCTTTGTCGTTTATAGGTACTTGGTTAGAAGACGTTTGGCAAACTACATAAACATATCTTTGATTTTAGACCAGTTAGTTTTGTTTTTATTGCCACTTATCGGGGTGGCATTTGTATTATTGCCGTTTTGTTGAGTTGAAATCGCCTGACCGTTAGTATTTTTTGCCGTATCCGCGCTCGCGGGAGTTATTGTTGACGTAGAAAACGCCGAAGTTATGGCAAATATTGTAAAAATTATTATCGCTTTTATTTTCATTTTTCCCTCCAAACTAAAATCAAAATTATGTTCCATAGTACAAATATATATCATAAATCAAAATTTTGCAGAAAAAAATGATAAATAATTTAAAATAATTAAAAAACAATAAAAAAAGACAAAAAAAAACGGCTCCGAAATTTTTCCGAAGCCATTTCTTTAGCATTTTGCACAATTAAAACAGATTATCTTCTGTCATAAGAGCGCCCGCCGCCGCCGCGACTTTCGCGAGGTTTCGGTTCGGAGCGATTGACTCTTAACGGTCTTCCGCTTAATTCGTAGCCGTTCAACTTTTCAATCGCCGCGTTTCCTTCTTCATCATTCGGCATTTCTACAAATCCGAACCCTTTCGATTTACCGGTAAATTTGTCAATTATGACTCGCGCTGACGCGACTTCACCGTGCTGCTCAAATGCTCCTCGCAATGCGTCGCTATCGACCGTCCAAGCGAGATTTCCAACATAGATATCCATTCTAATCCCCTGAAAAAAATTCCCGCGTCGTTTTAATATATCCCATTGTCAATTTTTATACGACGCAAACAAAAATTGATAATTCGGCAAACGCCGACGTTATAAATATACTTTAATTTTTAAGGAAAATGTTGTTTTTCGTTAAAAATTTTTGTTTTTCTTTAATTTATTTTGCAAAACGCAATAGGGGAGAGCCGAAATTTGCGCCATATCGCCGTAATAAAAGTGAATTTCGAATAATTTATTTTTGCCCCATAATGCTTTTTAGCGCGTCTTCGTGCGCTTCTTCGCATTCGCAATACGGGCGAGCGTCGGCGCCTATGTCCCACAAAGAGTGCGCGCAAGTGCCGCTTCCGTCGTCGTCGACGAAATATTGACAAATTTTGTTTCTATAATCCTTATAACAAAGGAATTGAATACAGCAACGATTATCACCATCCATATTTTTCACCTTTGCACCTTAAATTTTCGATATTCCAAAAACGCTATCGCCAATCCAAAAATAATCATCGGCAAAATAACAACGTTTCCCACCATAATAAGACCTTCCATATTATTCCCCCTTTCTTTTGTTTATTTTTCTTGCAAGCGCACGTAAAATTGAACCTGTTATAAACGCGCATATTGATAACAATCCGCCCCAAACAACAAACGCGAAGTTATCGCCGCTATCAGCCATAATTCCACCGACAACCATACCAGCGGCAAAAATTTTACTTAAATCAATTAAATAATCACCTAAATCCTGTATAAACATTTGACTTTTTATCCTCCTATGTGGTAGATATTAAATGAGTTTAGTTACTTTTGCTAAAATTAGCGTGCCGAAGCCGATAATGGAAGAGATAATTAAAAATTCCATAACTTACTCCTTTTTTTGTTGTTTTCCGTAAGTTTCTTTTATTTTTTCTTTTTCCATATTATAAAAATACGAAAAGGGAAAATAAAAAAGCGGAAAAATGAAAGGAAAAAGTAAAATTTAGTTAAATTTAGCGAAAATTAAAATGAAAGCGGGAATTATAACAATTCTGTATAATACACTTCGTCGGGAATTTCAAACGTTTCGTAATCGAGGTCAAAAACGGCTTCGGGCATTTCCCATTCCCACATTTCTTTGTAAGGTTCAAGGTTATATATGGGATTTCGGTATTTGTCGCGCATTTTTTCTACGGCATTATGCTTTTGCGATATTATGTATAATTTACTTTACATAATATCAATTATGGGAAATTAAATAATGCCTTGAAAAGCGGGGGAGAGTAAATAATTTTCACTTTGTTTGCGGCATTTAGTATTTTCGTATTCCAAAAATTAAAATAAGAAAGAAAAATAAAAAATTATGGAAATAAAAAGAACAGGCAAACTTTATACGGTAAAAAGAATTATCCTGATTGTATTGGCGTCGTTTTTTTTCGCGCTGAATATAAACTCGTTTATTCATATCGGCGATATAATTCCCGGCGGATTTATGGGAGTAACTTTACTCGCGCAACAAGTCGGCGCGGCGCTTTTTAATATAAATATACCGTTTTCTCCTCTTTATTACGGACTTTGCGCAATTCCCGCCATTGTTAGTTATTTTTATATAGGCAAAAAATTTACCATTTATTCCTGCGTCGCAATTTTTCTATTAGGATTTTTTACAGATTACGTTCCGCCGATTTTTATAAACTATTTGGACGTGCAAAATCCGCTTTTATCGGCGGTTTTCGGCGGATTACTCAATGCTTTTTCCATAAGTTTATGCCTGCACGCGGGCGCGACAAGCGGCGGAACGGACTTTATTGCCATATTTATTTCGGAAAGATTAAGGAAAGACGGATGGCGTTTCGTTTTCTTTTTTAATTGCGTAATTTTGTTAATTACCGCTTATTTATTTAATATAGATAAAGTGCTTTATTCTATTATTTTTCAGTATATTACGACAATCGGCATAAACTATTTTTATTTGGGTTATCAGCAAAAAACGCTTTTGATAATAACGGACTCCCCTACCGCCGTTTATGAGGCGATTAAAATTTCCAGCAATCACGCGGCGACGTCGTTTTCGGGAATCGGGCAATTTCTCAAAAAAGAAAAAACGCTTATTTATTCGGTAGTTTCGGCGGACGAAGTAAATTCCGTAATTGTAGAAATTAAAAAATGCGACCCGAAAGCGTTCGTAAACGTTATTCGTTCCGACCATATAAACGGGAATTTTCATTATCGCGAACACGATTAAATTTGTAATATTTTTTCAAAAACAAAAAACGTCTTGACAGGATTATTTTTATAATATTATATTACCCCCCGAAAATTGACTTAATTTCAAATTTTTTTAAATAAAAGGAGCGTTTATGAAAAAGTTGATGAATTTGGTCTGTACGGTCGCTGTTATTTGGGGGCATACCGCCTTTGCTCAAACAGTAGAGAAGTTTCAGCACACAACGCCGGACGGCAAAATAATGGATGTATATTATGTACTGCCGCCCGTCATAAACAGCGAAACAAAAATAATGATTGGTATGCACGGTACGGACCGCAATGCGAATGATATTATTTATAATTTCCGCTCGCTATCTATTATAGCGAATTATGCAGTAATCGTACCGGAATTTAGTTTAGAAAATTTTCCTAGCGCAGAATACCAAAACATTAATCTTGCAGGGAATATAGACGATTATAGCAAATGGTCTTTTCATCATATAGACCGTATCTTTGAAGAATTTGTTCAACGATTTGAATTAAGCGCCGAAAAATACATACTGGTCGGACATTCGGCAGGGGCTCAGTTTACGCACCGTACATTAATGTTTAGCCAAAGCCCTTACCTTGATTATGGTATAGCCGCAAATGCCGGCGCTTATACTTTTTTGAATGAAGATTGGAATTATCCGAGAGGCATAAAAAACCTTTTGCCGTTAAAAAGTGATTTGTTAAACAATCTTGCAAATAAAAAACTTTATGTTTTAATCGGTAGCGACGACAATGACCCAAACGCCGAAAATTTTGACCACGGGGATTGGGATGTACAAGGACTGCACAGATATGAAAGGGCGTTTAATTTCTATGCCGCAGCCGAAGATTATGCCGACCAAAACGACGTTATTCTAAATTGGGAGATTAGCGAGATGCCCGATGTCGCCCATAGTTCCAGACGAGCAATGCCTTATATGTTGGATATTATCGTCGACGCTCCTCCGTCTGTCGCACATCTGTCCGGACAGGAAAGCGTTTATGGTACGTGGTATGCCCGTAATAATTCAATATATATTATATCAAGCGACACTTTAACTTTTTACGACGGACAAACCCGTTTCGTTGTCAGCATTAACAGTTTCACGGCTGATACGAATGTCGAGACCATTGACGCGGTTCTTTATCCCAACGGTTTTCGCATACGAGGAGTTTATACCGAAACGGAAAACACAGAAAGCATCAACAGAAATGTCGGCGATTCTTTTGATTACAGGTTTTACCCGTCAACGGACAATCGTTCAATGGTCAGAAGGGGTTCTGAATATGTTTATAAGAGAGTCATTGCGTCGTCCGCTCCCGTATCGATTAGCAAACCGATAAAAAGCGGCGACGGTTTGGGAATAATATTTGAGAAAAGCATAGTTTCGGACGAACTTAAAATAGTGAAAATTGCGCTTCCCGACGGAAAAGAAAGAAAAATAACGAGCGTAGCAATTTACGACAATACGGGCAACGTAGTTTTCAGCGGCGAAGGCGCAAATGCGAAATTGTGGAATTTGCGAAATAAGCAAGGCAGAATTGTGGCAAACGGTTCGTATTTGGTAATTGTAGAAGCGAAAAGCGGCGATAAATCTTATTGGTATTCGGCAAAAATCGGAGTGAAACGATAATGCGGTTTTTTGCAATTAAATTAAATTATCATTAAATTATCGCAATAAATACGTTTTGCGGAAATGGAATATGGTATTTTAAGGGCAAAAAAGGGTGGTTGCAAATGGCGGGAAACGTTTTAACAGTAAACGAATGGATTGAAGCGGGCAAACCGCACGAACTTTATGTCGGCGTCGACGGCATACCGACGCTCGTAACGGTAACCGAAACGGACAAATCCATACTTGTAGAATACGAGGCAATATGGAGTTATATAGAAGAATCCAATGTTTCAATAGACGATGTTAATGTGGAAAAGATTACGGGGTCGCTTGATTTTTCGGTTGAAACGTCGACGATAGAAAAATTGAGCATCACTATAATATTTAACGACGAAGAAATGAAAGTAACAAGAACCCATTTGCGAAAATTTAGCGCGTATATCAAAGAAAAATATTTAAATTTGGACATCGACAGTTTTCCGATAAGCGTAAATGTTATAGACACAAATATTGTCGTCGATATCGCAAAAATATTTTTACGCAAAACGGATTACAGTTCTTTTAGGGACTTTTTGGAACAATGGGATTACAATAATTTTGAAAAAATATACGATATAACCTTTACCGCGTCAAACATAAAAGTAGAAGACAAATCAGATTTATTTCATCATCACACGGAAGAATTGAAATTAGACGGATAAAATTTACTTTTGTCCTTTAATATAAATTACGAAATTTATCTTGTTGTTTTTCAGTATATTGCGATAATTCATATAAAGTATATATAAAACTTTTCTGTTATTCAACGCTATTTAATATCTTGATTTTTATATACGAAAACGTTTAATTTCAACGTCTCCCCTATCGTATAAATTTGTATTGAATTTATATTAACTAATTGCGCATAACTGTCTGCAAAACAACAATTTAATCGCTATTTTAACATCTCCCCTATCATTTTGTCGGTATTCACAAATTCTTCAAGACGATAAACGTTGCCTTTTTCGCTTAAGATAGTGTAATAATCTTCTTTTATGTCGGGAGCAAGCATTATAGATTTTAAAAAATCTTCTTTATCGAGCGGATTTTCTTTTACGAAATCATAAAAACCGCTGCCGACAATATCTCTTTTTAATCGTTCGTAAGTCGCTTGCTGCAAATAACTTACCGCGAAACTTGCCACTCCGACCTGAATCCCGTGAAGCGTCGGATTTTTAGCGACTTTGTCGTAAGCGTGCGAAATTAAATGTTCCGAACCGCTCGACGGGCGCGAACTTCCCGCGATTATCATCGCGATTCCCGTCATTAAAAGCGAACTCGCCAAAATTCCTATGTATTCGTAATTGTCAAATCTTTTGTCGGCAAAATGACTAAAAGTATCGACGGCGTTTTTTGCGATAGTCGCGGCAAAATCGTTTACCGGCTCTCCCCTTTTTTTGTACGCGAGTTTATAATCGAAAACTGCGGTCGTCTTGCAAAACAAATCGCCGATTCCGCTGAATAAATACTGTTTTGGAGTGGAACTTATAATTTCGGTGTCGATTATTATCGCTTGCGGAACCTGCGTTTTTACGCTTTTTCGTTTCTCGTCGACAACAAGCGAACTGCTCGGCGAGGCAAAAGCGTCGTTGGAAATTAAAGTCGGCACGCAAAAAAGCGGAATTTGCCTGTTGAACGCGACGTATTTTCCATAATCGACCACAGTTCCGCCGCCGATTGCAACTATTGTGTCGATATTTTGCGGCAATTCTTTGACGGTTTTGAAAGCGTCGTCTATATTGTTGGACGAAATTTCAATTTCATAAACTACGCGAATATTAGCCGTTCCAAACGATATTTCTATCGCGTCCCAATACATTTTTTTTACGCCCGTTCCCCAAAAAAGCGCGATTTTTCCGTATCCGCTTTGCGAAAGATACTTGCCCAATTTGAACAGCGCTTTGGGTTTAATTCTAAGCAAACTCGGTACTTGTATTTCCATTCTTACTCCTTTACATTATATATATCTGCGAACTTTTTTGCAGTATTCTTCGTATTGCGCGCCGTAATGATTTTTAAGAAATTTTTCTTCGCGCAAAATTTGTCGATGAACCGTAGCCGTCAAAAGCAACAAAAACGCAAGCGTCGAAATGTTTGGATACGCGACAAAAATTCCCGCAAAAAACGTAATAAAAGCCAAATAAATCGGATTTCGGCTAATTGCAAACGTTCCGTTAGTTATCAATTCGTCTTTTGTGTTTTCGTCAATGCCCACGCGAAACGATTTTCCGAATGTTTTTAGTGTCGCGGCAAAGCACAAAAGAGCGACACTACAAATAATTATCGCGACACTAATTAACAAAAAGTTAAAATTCCAAAACGAGTTTTTAAAAATTTGCGGAAAAGGTAAATCGAAAATCGCCGCCGTAATTGCGTAAAAAAAGGTAAAAACTATCGGAATTATCACAAAATCCGTTTTGTCGGTCGCGCCAAACACAAGCGCTTTAACGCCTTGACGCCTCAAAATAGCGGCTCGAATAAGAACCATAATGATTAAGAGTGGCAATTCCAATATGGGAACGTATTCCATTTTCCTCCTTTTTAACAATAATATACTATATTTCTTTGGTAAAAACGGGAATTTTTTCCCGAATAAAATACTTTTTGCCGTCGACGATATGTAGTTTTATTTATTCTCCGAAAATAATTTTATCTTTTAATAATTCTTCTTCTTTGTTTCTTTTCATTCGCAAGTATTCCATAGGTCTGTCGCCTTTCATTTTGTTGCACGCGCTACATAATAATTGGTAATTTTCGTAATAATCGCCGCCGCCCTTTGATTTGGGAATAATGTGGTCTATTTCCAAATTCCGAATTTCAAACTGCGTTTTGCAACCGTTGCAAAAACCGTTTTGTTCTTTATATAAACGTTCTTTAACCGATTTTTGCGGCTCTATTTTCTGTATATCGGTTCGTTGCGGAGCGTCTTTTATATTTACAAAATCTTTGAATAGTCCCGCGTCGTCGCTTAATCTCTCAATTAAAATATTAACCGCTTGTTTTTCAATGTCAACTCCAATCCATTTTCTGCCGAGTTGTTGCGCCGCAACGCAAGTAGTCGCGCATCCGCAAAACGGGTCAAACACAATATCGCCGTCGTTTGACGACGCTTTAATAATGCGATGCAAAAGAGCAAGCGGTTTTTGCGTGGGATAACCTGTGCGTTCCTTTGCCGCTCTATTGAGAAATGGAATTTCCCACCAATCGCGGGGCAAAATTCCGCCGCTTTTATCAAAATAATCTCTATAAACACAATCGGGATTGGTTTTTTCAAGTTCAATATTTAATCCTTGTTTCCCAATATATTCTCCGCCCTTGCCTCTAATTTGAAATTTTCTGCCGTTTTCATCCGTATAATTGAATTTTTTCACAGTTCCTTCGCTGTACGCTTCAAGTATTTTTTCAGGATTAAAAGTGTATTTGTCGGATTTAGTATAAAACAAAATAATGTCGTGTTTTTTATTGTAATGTTTTTTCGATAATTCTCTTTCTTTGTAGCACCACGCAATCTCATTTCTAAAATTATCCTTGCCAAAAATTTCATCTAACGCCACTTTTAAATAATGGCTCGCCGTCGTGTCGCAATGTAAATATAAACTTCCCGTATCTTTTAGAACTCTATGCATTTCCATTATGCGTTGAGCCATATAGGTTAAATATGCTTTCATCGCTTTGCTGTGTATTGCGCCTATTGAAGCGATAAAAGTCGTCAATGCCGGATATTTGCCCGTCAAAGTTTCAAGATACGCCTCGTTAACGTCTTCCCAAGACCACATATCTTTGAAACTTGTACCCGCCGCTTTGCTACCTATCGGAGCGGAATAAATTCTCTTTGAGTTAAAAGGCGGGTCTAAATATATCAAATCGACTAAATTGCTGTTTAAACCGCTCAATATAAACAAGTTATCATTAGTATAAAGCGTATTTGTAAATTCCATTTTGGAGTTCCTTTTTTCACGTCCTAATCATTATAAAACTACGCACTCCCCCGCCGAAAAGCAAGGAAATGCGTAATTTATAAACAAATTTTATGCGAAAATTATACTATCTGCCTCTCGCCTTACTCGCTTTTACAATTCTGTCGACGGCGGTAATATAAGCGGCAAACCGAAGAGAAATCCCGCGTTTTGTACTTTCGTTATAAACGTCGTTGAAGGCGTTTTTCATAAGAACGGTCATTTTGCTGTTCACTTCCTCTTCCGACCAATAAAAACTTTGCAAATTCTGAACCCATTCAAAATAAGAAACGACAACTCCGCCCGCGTTCGCAAGAATATCGGGAATTACTTTTACGCCTTTCTTTTCAAGAATTTCGTCCGCTTCTTCGGTTGTAGGACCGTTTGCGCCTTCTACAATAAGATACGCTTTTATATCTTTTGCGTTATCTTTTGTGATTTGACCGCCAAGCGCGGAAGGTATAAGCACGTCGCAATCGCAGGTCAAAAGTTTAGCGTTATCAATAGAAACTACGCCGTCTTTTTTATAAGTCGCGAAATCCAATTTTCCGTCGGCGTTTTTTGCCATAAGTTCGTCTATATCTAAACCTTTTTCGCTGTAAATTCCTCCGGTGCTTCGAGTTACCGCGACGATTTTTGCGCCCGCTTCTTTCAAAAGTTTCGCCGAATACGTGCCGACATTGCCGAATCCCTGTATGGCGACGCGAACTTTGGAAACGTCTTTGCCCATCTTTTTAAGCATTTCAAGCGCGGTTATCGACACGCCTCTTCCCGTCGCTTCCGTTCTTCCCAGCGAGCCGCCGTTGTCTAACGTTTTTCCCGTTACAATTCCGTAAACCGTGTGTCCTTTCATCATACCGTAAGTATCGACTATCCAATTCATAGTTTGTCCGTTAGTATTTACGTCGGGAGCGGGAATGTCCGTTCTTTCGCCGATTATCGGAGCAATCATTTCGGTAAATTTTCTTGTTACTCTTTCGAGTTCCGTGACGCTGTGTTCGCGCGGATTTATTTTTATTCCGCCTTTTCCGCCGCCGTAAGGAACGTTTGCGACCGCGCATTTAAGCGCCATTTCCGCGGCAAGCATTCTTACCGTGCTTGCGTCAACGTCCTGATGATAGCGAATACCGCCTTTTGCGGGACCTCTGACCGTCGAATGCTGAATTCTAAAACCTTCAAACATTTTTACTTTCCCGTTATCCATACGAACGGGAAAATTTACCTTCAATTCTCTTTCGGGCTGACGAAGAAACGCATAATCGTCTTCGGAATATCCCGCGACTTTTGCCGCGCTGTCCAAAACGGACAAAAAATTGTCGTAAGCGTTATAATTTTGACTCATTGAAAACTCCCTTTTATTAAAAAGTTAAAATTTGCGGGGTAAAAATAATAAATTTACAAATACTTTCAGGAAAAAAAAATAAAAACGGGCGATTTTTTTCAAAAAAATTAAAAATATCTTGACAACACTATTTTTATAATATTATATTACTCCCGAAAACTAACCCAAACCACTTAAAAAACAGATAAAAAAGAATGAAAGGAAAATACGGTATGAAAAACAAAATTAAAAAAATACAAAATAATTTCGCTATTTTGGTTCGTACCGCATTATATTTTATTCTTATGAATAATAAGGTACGAGGAGACGGTACCCCCCCCCCCCCC
>WRFX01000077.1 GCA_009787445.1 Chitinivibrionia bacterium
TCCGCAATATCCGCCAGATTTTGCGGATTTCCCGCGTAAGTCAATTTGTCGAAATTAACGATTTTTCCGTCAAAATTCGTTTTCGTCAGCAAATAGCGGATAAAATTCGAACCGATAAATCCCGCTCCTCCCGTAACCAAAATATTTTTCAAAGTTCTCATATTTTATCTCTCAATCGTTGCGGTATATTTCAAAACCACTTCTTTGTCTGCGGAAACGTTTAACTCGAATCTCGCGGTGTTCGCGTTAAATTTTTTATATTTCACGTCGCTTTTTATAGTCCAGTTTCCGTAAAGCGTTTCGTCAAACAGCAAAGTAACGCTTTCTTTTTTGTGATTTGAAACGGTTATTTCTTTTGTAAATTCCGTTTTTTTGTCGTTAATTCTTTTTTCGGAGGTCTTTTTCTCAAAGCAGGTAATATCGAAAGCGTTTCCGCTTTTAAGCGTAATTTCTTCGTTCACGGGCGTATGGTTTATATTGTCCTCGCCGATAAAAACGCTGTTTGCGCCGTCTTTTTTATAAATTCTTATTACGCCGCCGGGAAACGGCAAATCCAAATTGTTTTTCTTGCCCGTTTCAAAAACGATTTCCGTTTGAACTTTAAGCGCGTTGCCTTTTTCGTTTTCGCCGCCGCTTCGCAATGGAACGTACATACCGCCCGATTGCGTACGGTAGCGTTTTTGCACTTTTATATTTTGCGCAGAAAACATTTCTATCTGCTTTTTCTGATTTTCTCTTACCGACACGGGATTTGCGACCGTATATAAATGGTATTCGTCAAAACTTCTCTGGTCGACTCCCGCGACGCTTGCGCTCTGTACCATTGCCATATCCGCGCTGGCTTCAAACATCGTTCTGCGCGCCTTAAACGTTTCCTGCGCCAAATTCACTTCGCCCGCTATCAACTGCAATTTCGCCTTTTCAAACGAAGTTCCCGACTCGTTCGTAAGCGTTATCCAAGCGGTAATGGAAGCGGATTTATCGTTGTCGGCGACAAGTAAAACGTAATCGGCGTTCCAAGAAAATCCTTCCGTGAGATACGAAACGTTAGTCGATATGTCGCCCGCTTTTTGCGCTTGCACGAGCCAGTTAAGAGTAGGTTTCGCATAAAGATTTTCGGGAATTTTAGGAAGCAATATTTTGCCGTCGAAGCCCAAAAGTATTTTGCCTTCGACTTCAAAAACGGGTTGAAAATTATTAGCGACGATTTTAGCCGAAACGTTTGAAGCGTTTTTTCTCTCGCCGAAAATTTTATCTTCGTCTATAAGCGTAACCTCTTTTCCGACGTATTTTTCCAAAAGTTTTTCGCGGCTTATCAAATCAAATTCGTAATTTTGCTCCAAAACCCGAAATCCGCCGTTTGAAACGACGATAAGCGACTGCGGAATAATCGCCGCCGACACGCCTTCAAAACGAATCGTGGAAATTCCTTTGTTGAGTGAAATTTTTCTGTTTTCCTGAACAAGTGCGCGATTGTTGTTATAAACCGTAAGATTAAGCGATGTCCTGTTTTCCGCCGACGATACGGTCTCGTTAGAAAAAACCGTTCCCGCCGACAGAGTTAAAATCAGCGACAAAATATAGAATTTTATTTTCATATATTACTCCTTTAATTTCATTTTTTTTCTCAAAAATACTTTTTGTTTCGCTTGAAAAACGATTTTTTTATTATTTTTTAACCGAACGCGGCGATTATTGAGGATAAACGTAATGGAAAGAATTTTAAAAGGCATAGTGCTTAGGTTTACGCATTTCGGCGAAACGAGCGCGATTTTGAACGTTTTGACGAAAGACGGCGGTATTTCGTCCGTTTTGCTTCACGGAGTAAAAAAGCGCGGCGGAAATTACGGAACGGGCGCGGTCGTAGAATGGCATATTTCCAAAAAATATTTTGAAAAAGGCGGCTTGGCAAAAACGTCAAAATACGATATTTTGGACAATTATTCTTTCGGCGGCGACGTAGAAAAAATATCTATTCGGGATTGCGCCATTGAACTTATTTTGCAGGTTATTCCGCAAGATACGGGCGGCGCGAAAGAACTGTTTGTCTTACTCGAAAAATATTTTAAGTATTTGGAAAAATCCGACGGCGATATGTTTTTTGCGTTTTGGCTTTTTTGCGTTCGGCTGGCGCAATTTCTGGGTTACAAAATAAATCTTGAGACCTGCGTAAATTGCGGAAACGCTTTAAAAACCTGTTTTCTTTCGCAGGAAAAAGGCGGCTTTTTATGCGAAAATTGTTACTCCAAACCGAATTGGCGCGAAGAAATATTGCAAATACTTTCAAAAGGCAGCGCGGATATTTGCGAAGAGATGCAAAAATTCTCCCGAAAAGAAAAAATTTTCGTAACCCAGCGGCTAATTTCTTACATACAATATCACTGCGGAAAGAAAGAAAAACCGCTAAATTCTTTCAACTTTTTTTGCGATTTTGCGAATTTTTCCTGAAAAAAAGAATTTTTTCAAATATTTTTTCGTTTTGGCAAAACGTATTTTGTAGCAAACGGAGAGGGAAAATATGGTAAATAAAATAACGTCTTTGTATTTGGACACGTCAATTTTTGGCGGTTATTTCGACGAGATATTTATGCAAGATACACGCTTGCTTTTTGAAAAAATAAAAGCGGGAAAGTATATTATTTTTATCTCCGATTTGGTGGAAAGAGAATTAAAAAACGCACCAGAAAACGTAAGAAATCTTTTGAAAGATATAAAGTATCAGTTAATAACAATATCGCAAGAATGTAAAATTTTAGCGGACGAATACATAAAAGAAAAAGTTGTCGGACAAACAAGCAGAGACGACTGCATCCACATCGCAACCGCGACAATTTTTAATGTTGATGTTTTAGTAAGTTGGAATTTCAAACACATCGTAAATTTTGACAGAATGAAAGGTTATAATTCCGTAAATTTAAAAAATAAATATAGACAATTAGAAATTCATTCACCAAAAGATATGGGGGTTTACGATGACAAATAACGACGATACTTTTCGCTGGGATTGCATAAAAGGCACGCGGGCAATTAAAGACAAAATAGATGCGGAAATTGCAACGATGACGTGGAGTGAATTGCAAGAATATTTACATAACGCGCACATTGAATTCACTGAATATATTACTTCCGTTCGCGCCAAAGAAGGAATAGTATTATGAAAAAAAACTTAAAAATCTTTTCGTTTCGGCAAAAAGTATTTTTGGAAAAAATTACGCCGAAAAAGGAATTATTAAATTATGGCGAATATTAACGCTAAAATAATCGATTATATATCAAACGTCGAAATAAACGCGACGCCCGAAGAAATTGAAGCGGTACAAATATTTTCGCGGCAATTAGTCGAAGATTACGGCTATCCGAAAGAACATATTCAAACGCGTCCGCAATATCGCGTGAAAGTGCGCCCGTCCGATACAAAAAAGGAATATCCCGTCGATATTGCCGTATTTACAAACGACGCGAAAATTGACGATAATTTGTATATTGTCGTTGAATGCAAAAAGAAAAATCGCAAAGACGGCAGAACTCAACTCGAAAATTATTTAACGCTTTCTTCCGCAAATTTGGGCGTTTGGTTTAACGGAGAAGAACGCTTTTTTATTCGCAAATTTGTAAAATCAAACGGCGAAATTATTTTTGAAGAAATTCCAAATATTCCGCAGTTTTCACAACGAGTTGAAGATATTGGCAAATTTACTCGCGCCGATTTAAGAGCAACGCACAACTTAAAAGCGATTTTTAAGTCGATTCGCAATCATTTGGCTGCAAATACTATTGGCGCGACTCGCGACGAAATTTTGGCGCAACAACTTATAAATATTATTTTCTGCAAAATTTACGACGAAAAATATACGTCGCCAAAAGATATTGTAAAATTTCGCGCTGGGTTCGAAGAAAAACCAAAAGAAATTGAAAAACGAATTTTGGACTTATTTAACGAAGTAAAAACCAAAATGCCCGAAGTTATCGACGCGCAAGATAAAATTACTTTGGATACAAATTCTTTGATTTTTATAGTTGGCGAACTGCAAAATTATTCGCTAACGGATTGCGAAAGAGATGTTGTCGCGGACGCTTTTGAGATATTTATCGGACACGCGTTAAAAGGCGGACAAGGACAATTTTTTACGCCGAGAAATGTGGTAAAAATGATGGTAGATATTTTGCAACCGACGGAAAACGACAAAATTATTGACCCTGCTTGCGGTAGCGGCGGCTTTTTAATAGAATCGTTAAAACACGTTTGGGAACAGATAGACAAAAGTTACGCAAAATTAAATTGGAGCGAAGTAGAAATTAGCAAAAAGAAAATAGAAGTCGCCACAAAAAATTTTAGGGGAATAGACAAAGATTATTTTTTGAGCAAAGTCGCCAAAGCGTATATGAATTTAGTCGGAGACGGAACGACGGGAATTTTTTGCGAAGATAGTTTAGAAAATCCTGCAAATTTCAAAACCGAAGCGCAATTAAAAATACAACTCGAAAGTTTTGACGTTTTGCTGACAAATCCGCCTTTTGGAAAATCCATAAAAGTAGAAGGGCAAAACAAATTGCAACAATTTGATTTAGGGTATAAATGGAAAGCAAAAGACGATAATTTTTGCAAAGAAAAATTAAAAGACCACGAAGCGCCTGAAATTTTGTTTATAGAACGATGTTTGCAACTGCTAAAACCAAATGGACGAATGGGCATAGTGCTTCCCGATGGAATTTTTAACGAGAGCGTATCTTATTTGAGACATTGGTTATTAGAAAGAGTTAAAATAATAGCGATAATTGACGTTTGCAAAGAAACGTTTCAGCCGAACACGCCAACAAAAACAAGCGTACTTTTCTTTGAAAAGAAAGCAAAAGAACAAGAAAATTACGAAATTTTTATGGGCGTCGCTTATTTCTGCGGACACAATAGACGCGGAATAGAAATAGACAAAGACGATATTCCTGAAATACTCGAACAGTTTAAGAAATTCAAAAGCGGTCAAGAAATTCAAAAGACAAAAAACTATTTTACGACTAATTTAAGCGAGTTGAAACGAACTAATTTTTGGATACCAAAGCATTTTTCGCCATACTATACGCAGGCAATAGATAAAATAAAATCTAAACATCAAATAGTAAAACTTGAAAAAATTGCGACATTCAAAAAAGGCGATGAACCGGGCAGTGAAAATTACATTGATTTTATTGACCGTAGCGACGACGATGTTCCTTTTATTCGCACGGGCGATTTGGTAAATTTTGCGGTAAATCATCTGCCCGATAACTTTGTCGATGAAGAAATTTACAATACGTTCAATCAAAATTTACAGCCAAAAGATATTTTATTTACAAAAGACGGAAAAATAGGCATTACCGCTATGGTAACTCAAAACGATAAAGTTATGATATCGTCGGGCATACTGCGAATACGCTTAAAAGAAGAGGCAAAACAAAACTACGGCATTACTCCCGAATACCTTTTTGCCGTATTGTCAAATAAATATACGGGATATTTTCAGGCGTTACGTTCTACGGTAATTGCGGCGACAATACCTCATTTAAGAGAAAAACGAATTGAAAATTTTGATATTCCAATACTCGACGCCGACACGATAAATAAAATAACAATTTCAGTTGAAAAAAGTTTCAAACTAAAAAACGACAGCGCAAAACTTGACGCAGAAGCCATAAATTTATTAAAAGACAAATTTTAGTTAGAGAAATAATAAAGTATTTTCTCATATCGTAATATACAAATAGTATTTTCCCGATACTACATACAACGATTTGTCGGAAATTTAATTTCCCGCACGTCGGCTGTTTTTTTTAATGTTTAACAAAGAGGAACTCCCCTTTTTAGGTTGTTCTGTTTATTCCCTCTTTATTAAACATTGGGCGTAATCGTTGTATGTAGTAAAACTTTGATTATGGGCAGAGCAGCCTTTTTCAGTTTTATTGCGGATAATTCTCACCCCGAAATCATAAGTTTTTTGTATAATATTTTGTCGCTAACGATAATTATTTTGGTAATTGTCGAAAGCAAAAAGAAAACGCGGAAAAGTTTATCCGTATTCCGCGAAGCAGGAGCAAAGCGGTAATGTAATCTGTCGCTTATCCTGCGGAGGAAGCCGAAATTTTATTCGGCTTCCTTTTTTGTTTTTAAATTTTCAAATGTTTTTTTGTTTTGGCAAAACGTATTTTGTAGTTTATTTATTAAATAATTTGGGAAAAAATGGAAACAAAAGAGAAAATTTTTAGCGATTTGGATTTCAACAAAGTAAAAGATTTCAACGAATCCGACGTTCGCGCCGTAATTTGCGAACCTATAATAAAAGCGCTCGGTTTTTTGGACGAAAATATTATTCGCGAAAAACATTTTGAATTGCAGAGCGGCAGTAAAAAAGAAAAAACGACGTTAATTCCCGATTATTTGCTAAAAATTGGAGAAAGTTACGCTTGGGTTTTGGAAGCGAAATCACCCGACAAAAATATTTTCGATTGCATAGACCAAGCGTATAGTTATGCTGTTCACAAAGAAATAAGAAGCGTATATTTTGCGCTTTGTAATGGCATAGAATTTGCCGTGTTCAGAACAAACTCCCCCGAAAACCCCGTTTTGTCTTTTAAGATTTGCGAAATTGACATTCATTTTGAATCTCTAAAAAAATTACTCTCCGCAAATAGTTTCAAAAATAGCGAAAATATTATCTACGATAGAGTAATAATTTCTCCCAGAAAAAACGAAACTTTTGACTACGCCAGTCGTACGCTACTTAAAGAAATACCCATAAAAAGACAATCGGCAAAAAGACATTACGGAGTTCACGCATATTTTACAAAGCAGTCGTGGAATGTGGTAGCCGAATATATAAGAAATTTTTCTAATAAAGGGGACATTGTTCTTGACCCGTTTGGCGGAAGTGGCATTACCGCAGTTGAAGCGCTAATGAACGGACGCAAAGCGATAAATATCGATATAAATCCTTTGGCTATTTTTATTGTGCAGAGTTTGCTTGCTCCCGTTAAAGAAAAAGAATTGAAAGACGCTTATTTTGACGTGTTAGAAAATTATGTTCGACTTGAACCCAAAACGCAAGCCGAAATTAAGGAAACTTTAAAAAAGTATCCGCGTCCAAAAGCGTTAAAATTACCAAAAGGTTCAGACGTAGATACGACCGACAAACTTTTTAACGACAAACAAACGGCACAACTTGTATTGCTAAAATCACTTATTTTGAAAATAAAAAATGAAAACGTTAGAAAATCGCTAATGCTGATGCTTTCGGGGCTTATTCACTACTACAATTTAACAAGTTTTGATAATTCTCAAGGAGGCGCTACCGGCTCTTCTGCTATGTGGGTATACCGATATCGTATTGCGAAAA
Organism: Chitinivibrionia bacterium; assembly: GCA_009787445.1. GTDB lineage: Bacteria > Fibrobacterota > Chitinivibrionia > Chitinivibrionales > Chitinivibrionaceae > WRFX01. The sequence continues at coordinate 7,365 of WRFX01000077.1, forward strand.
AGCATACCGATTCCGATTTTTTAACGCTGTTTAAAAATCGTTTCAAAGGTATATATGCCGCAAAAAAAGAAATAGAAACAATTTGTTTATGCAATCAAAAAACAGTGGAAGAGGTGATGAAAGACGCTAAAATACTAAAAGGAACGGCGACCGATTTATCGTTTTTGGACAACGAAAGCGTTGACTATATTTATACCGACCCGCCATACGGAAAAAATATACAATATATTGACCTTTCGGCAATGTGGCATTCTTGGCTTGATTTGGAAGTTAGCGAAGAAGATTATAAATTAGAAGCAATAGAAGGCGGCGAACTCGATAAAACAAAAAGCGAATATAAACAACTTATTTCAAAAAGTATTGAAGAAATGTTTCGCGTTTTAAAGTTTGACCGTTGGCTTTCTTTTGTTTTTGCACATAAAGACCCCGATTTTTGGCATTTAATAATTGAAACTTGCGAAAAATGCGGTTTTGAGTATGTTGGCGCGGTTCCGCAAAAAAACGGGAGTAGCAATTATCATAAACGACAGCATCCGTTTACCGTGTTGTCTGGACAGTTAATAATAAATTTTCGCAAAGTTCGTAACCCAATCGCGATATTAAAAGCGAATCTGGGAATGAGTATCGGCGAAATAGTTATACAGACGATAGAAGGAGTTATAGCGAAAAACGACGGCGCGACGTTAGAGGAAATTAACGATGAATTGATTATTAAAGGATTAGAATTAGGATTTTTGGATTTATTAAAAAAAGAATATTCCGATTTAACGCCGATTTTGACAAATAATTTTGACTACGACGTAAAAACCGAAAAATACAGCATAAAGAAAGACGCGAAATTTCAGACGCGCATAGACGTAAAATTGCGTATAAGATATTATCTAATAAGTTATTTGCGGCGAATAGAACGCGAAAGGAAAACTGCGTCTTTTGATGAAATTGTTATGAACATTATGCCGCTGTTAAAAAACGGCGTTACTCCCGAAGCGCAAACAATTTTAAGCGTTTTAGAAGATATTGGCGAAAAAATTGGCGAAAATACTTGGAAATTAAAGGACGAAAAATCGACGTTGTTTACGGGTGCGGAAAGTTGAGAGTTATTAAAATAATTTTGAGATAAAAAACGGCGACAATATAAATATCGCCGCCGTTAAACACAAAAGTTGCTTTTTTAATGGTCTGTTTTTGCGATATTTTTACCTTTGGTCTGTCCGATGTCTTTAAGCAACTGTTCAAACCACGGCGTATCGATATTAAACGGTTTTCCGCCCGCAATTCTCGTAAATTCTATTGCGCGCAAAATGTTTCTGTTGTCTTCGTCGTGTCCGATAACTCCGCCTTCTCTGCGTAAAGCGCAGTCGACCGCCAAGTCCGTGCAGGATTTAATTAAAGACAAATCGCGAACGTTTGCCGCGGCGGCTCTAGCGTAATATCCCGATTTTTGCACCAAAACCTTTTCGGCGTTAAGTTTTTTCGCAAACTGGTCGCCAAACCATCTGCCGGGATTTATCGTATCCAATTTAATATGTCCGAAAGCGTCTCTTTGAACTTCCTGACCGCTCGCCTCAATTTGTTTTACTATCGCGTCGACGCCCGCGCCTTCGCTGATAAAAATATTTACGCAGTCAATTTCGTCCATAATTTTGCACAATCTTTTCGCTTCCGCTTCAATGTCTATTTCCATTTCGGGAATAAAAACCGCGTGAACGTCTATTCTTTCTTTGGAATATCCGATTTCGGGAAGATAATTTAAGTTTTCTATCTGCTGGCGATATTCGAGCGCGGTTGTTGCGGTAAGCCAGCCGCAAATTCGCCCCATAACTTCGTGAATTATAAGCATTCGCGGATTTGCCGAATGTTCGGCGGAAACGTTTCTAAAATATTCCGCGCCTAACTGCGCCGCAGTCCACGCGCCGAGCGACTGACTTATCGGAAATATGTCGTTGTCTATGGTTTTCGGAAGTCCTACGACGGTCAAATCGTAATTGTGAGTCGCCAAATAAGCCGCCAAATCCGCGGCGGTCGTGTTTGTGTCGTCGCCGCCTATGGTGTGTAAAACGTCGACGCCGTCTTTTGTGAGTTGCTGAGCCGCTATTTTCAGCGGGTCTTCGCCTTCTTTCACAAGTCCTCTTTTTATGCAATCCTTAACGTTGGTAAGTTTCACGCGGCTGTTGCCTATCGGACTTCCGCCGTGTTCGTGCAAAAATCTTGCGTTTTCTCGCGCTTTCGGCGAAATTTCTATGTAATTTCCCTGCAAAAGCCCCTTGTAGCCGCCGACGTATGCGATAATATCCACGTCGGGAGCGATTTCCGTGTATCTTTCAATCAATCCTCCGACCGCGCTCGACAAACAGGGCGCAAGTCCGCCCGCAGTCAGTAACGCCACTCTTTTAACCGACATAATTTACTCCTTGTAAAAGTTGTTTATTTTTTAATTGGTTTCTTTATTGGTTTCCTTTTCGCGTTTTTGTTTGCGTTTTTGTTATTTCCCAAACTGCTGTTAATAGTTTCGCCCAAATTATTGTTAAATTTGTTTTTTTGTTTTTTCAAATTCTTGATATTGTCTTTTTGCTGTCTTGCGGCGACGACCGATTGCAATTTCGTTTCTCTTTCTTTTTGCAACTGCTTTTTTGATTTTCCCGCGCTCGACATCTTTTTAGTCGCAAACATCGCAAGTTTATAACGCAGTTTTTTGAAAGGATTTGTTTCGTTGTTCATAAGAATTTCTATGGACGACAAATTTAATTTCAGCGCGATTTCCTGCAAAATCGGCGGCAATTCCAAATACGCCGCGCTTCCGACGGGCTTTGACGACATAATATAACTTTGAAGTTTCTGCATATTTTGCCCCTGCGAAAGCGGATATTGATACTGACGAATTATCGCCTGCTGTTTTTTCGCTATTTCGTTTTGAACTTCCTGTTTAATCGATTTCGGGTCTATCGGTTTATTCATAAATTAAATCCTTTTTTAAGGTTTTTATTGTTTTTTTATGAATTTTCCGACGAATTTCAGCGTATCCTGTTTTTCGCTTATCGTCGGAAATTTCCATCTTTTCACTTCTTCCGTCACCTGCTTTTTGCTTGCTATCGAAACAAAATCTTTCCCTTTCACAAAGCAAGTGTCCACCGAACCGTCGGGCAAAATTATTAAGGTCAAATCCAAATCTAAAATTTTTTCCGCGTCGGAGCCGTTTTCAATTCTGCTCAAACAATATGGAATATAATATTTTTTCAGCAGTTGTTCGCGTTCAAAATTAAACATATCGTAAGGAATTTCGCGTTCGTCAAAACTATAAATTAGATTTTCGCGCAGCCAATCCATAAGAGGTCTTTGCTTTTCGCACGATTTCATATTTATCGTTTCTTTGCTCGGTTTCAAGAGATTAAGAGAGTTTTCGGGAAAAAATTCTTTAAGTTCGCCTTCGTATCTCGTATATGCGGCGCCGTCAAAAAAAAGCGTGTCGTTAGAAAAAGAAACTTTGGCTACAACGTCGTAAGCGCTTCTGCCGAAACAAGTGTCGGGCATAAACCAAACCTCGTTTATTACGCGCAAATTCGATACGGCAATTCCGTCGGTAAATCTTGCCGGCTGCAAAAAACTTGTAGAAACGCAAGAAATTTTGTCAATTTTATCATAAGGAAACGCGAAAGTTTTTTCGGTATATCGCCAAATAATTCCGTTGTCTTTCAGTTCTATTCTGTCGTATAAATTTGCGCTTGAATGTTCCCAAAATCCCGCGGTTTGTTTATAATATATTACTCGAAGCGAGTCCATTTCGCGCAAAAACGGCAAGTCAATTTCTCTTTGCGTAAACACTGATTCAAGCGCTTGCGTGAGAAGATGCATTTGGCTCATCAAAAAAAGCACAAAAAATAACGCGACTAAAAGTAAAAGTCCTTGCGCCATAGGATTTTTTGATTTTTTTTTCTTTATATTGTCGTGTTCGTTAATCATTTATTTTTTATCCTCGCTTTTTATCTGTTTTTTTACAAAAATAATATTCGCGCATAAAAAGTTGCGTATTTTTTTGAGCGAATAGTATTTTCATAAGAAAATTAAGGAGAAAAAATGCCGAAATATCTTGACCCGAAAAACGATTTATTATTTAAGAAAGTATTTGGAGAACACAAGAATTTGTGTATCAGTTTGCTTAATTCTTTGCTGAAATTTGAAGGCGGCGCGCAAATAGAATGGATAGAATACGATACGTCCGAACTTATTCCCGAAATTCCCGCGCTTAAAGATACGATAGTCGACGTTCGTTGCAAAGACAAAAACGGTCGTCATTTTATAGTAGAAATGCAAATGAACTGGACGAAAGATTTTGAACAAAGAATACTGTTTAACGCGAGCAAGGCGTATGTAAAACAAATAAATCGCGGCGAAGAGATAATACTTGCGCAACCTGTATATTCGCTAAATTTGGTCAATTATACATTTGACGCGGAAGCGAAAAACGAATTTTATCATCATTACAAAATAGTAAATATACAGAACACGGAGAAGCAGATAAAGGGTTTGGAATTTGTATTTGTAGAATTGCCGAAATACAAGCCGATAAATCCCGACGAACAGAATTATTTTAATTTGTGGCTTCGGTTTTTGACTGAAATTAACGAAAACACTAAAAGCGTTCCCGATGTTTTATTGCAGAAAAAAGAATTGAGCGAGGCGTTAAAATGCGTGGAAGAGGCGTCGCTTACGTCGGATGAATTGGATATTTACGACAGGGTGTTAGACGCGATTTGGGCGAGAAAACTACTTATAGAAGGTATTCGCAGAGAAGTCCGAGAAGCCAGAGAAAGCGTAGAAAAGGGAAAAGCGGAAGGCAAAGCGGAGGGAAAAGCCGAAGTCGCAAAAAAAATGAAACAACGCGGAATGTCCGCGGAAGAAATATCCTTTTTAACGGAATTAACTTTGGAAGAAATAAAAAAATTATAAAAAAGATAATGCAAAAAACTTTTCACAAAATATTTTGCAAATTAGCGATACATTCTTCAACTCCGCACACAAAAGTATTTTCACCCGCAGGATACGACCTCTCAATCGGCGCGACGACAAAAGAACGCTTAATTTTTAAATCTTTAAGCGCAATATAAAATCCTTTTGGAATTTGCGGCGCAGAAGACGATTTTATTTCTATCGCCACAAGTTCTTTTTGATTATCCAAAACTAAATCTATCTCTTCGCCTTGATGCGACCTGTAAAAATACGCTTCAAATTTTTTGTCCAAATTTATTCCCGATAAAATTTGCTCTATCGCAAACGATTCAAAAGAAGTTCCATAATCTGGATGCGAAAACAATTCTTCAAAATTTTTTATATTCAATAAATAATGCAAAATTCCGTTGTCGCGAAACAAAATTTTCGGCGATTTTACCAATCT
>WRFX01000078.1 GCA_009787445.1 Chitinivibrionia bacterium
CAAACAAGCGCCATAAGCACATACAACATAGATACGCCTTTTTTGTTTAACAACATAGCCCAACCTCCTTAATTTTCTTTCTAAAAAAGTTAATAAAAAAACCAAAATTTATACTGAACAGACAAAAAGTCCCGTATAAGCAAAGTAAATGAAAATGAAAAAAATGTAATTGAAAAAGAGATGAAAAACGAAAAAGAATATTTTTCGCAATATTAAGAAAACGAAATTTTTTTAAGAAATTTTGAAAATTACAAAGAATTATCGAGGGGGGGGGGTACTACCCTCTCGTACCTTATTATTCATAAGAATAAAATATAATGCGGCGCACACCAAAGATGTACTAAAATCTTTAATTTTGCGAAAATTGTTTTTCATACCGTATTTCCTTTCATTCTTTTTTTGTTGTTTTTTAAGTGGTTTGGGTTAGTTTCTGTAACAAATATAATATATGTTTTGAGAAAATGCGGGATTTTTTTGTTTTTTAGCGTTTTTTTATAAATAAAAAGAACTCCCCCGCTTTTATTTTGCGCAATTTATTATTTTTCGCGCTATGAAAAACATAATTATTGAAAATTACCGAATAATTACTCCGTTGGGAAACACGCAGGAAACAATAGACAATTTGTATTTGTCGAAATCGGCGATAAAAGCCGAAAATTGTTTCGGCTTGCCTGTGTCGCTCGCCAGAATTGCGGATAATGAACCTAAATTTACGCCGCAAATTATTGAATATTACAAAGATTACGGACATCTAAATAACGAAAAAACGCTTTTTATTTACGCCGTCGCAAAAGGCGATATAAATAAAATAATCGATGAAAATTATAGCGGATATTCTCCTGTTTTATCCGAACAGGCAGAGTACGTCGCGAAAGATTTGGGACTTGATAATTGCAAAATTATGGTTTCGGCAAACGCTTGCGCGGCGGGAGCGGCGGCAATAGACACGGCGCGACTTTATCTTAAAAGCGAAATTTTTGAAAACGTTATAATTTTCGGATTCGAGATAATTTCCGAGTTCGTAATTAAAGGATTTCACTCTCTAAACGCAATTTCCGCGACTGCGGCAAAACCTTTCGACAAAAAAAGAGACGGAATGACTTTGGGAGAAGGAAGCGGAATTTGCGTACTAAAATACGACGAGCCGAAAAAAGGCGATATTTGCGTTTTGGCAAGCGGTTCAAGCAACGACGCGAATCACAGAACCGCTCCGTCAAGAACGGGCGAAGGATTGACTTTGGCTATTGAACGCGCGCTTAAATCGGCGAATATTAACGCGAGCGAAATTTGCGCGATAAAATGCCACGCGACCGCAACTCCCTACAACGACGCTATGGAAGCGAAAGCGTTAAAAAGCGTTTTCGGCGATAAAATTCCTTTTATGGTTTGCCTAAAAGGAGCAATCGGGCATCTGTCGGGAACGGGGTCAATGATAGAAACTGTAATAGCCGCCGAATTTTTGAAAAACGGCAAAATTTCGCCCACGCTTAACTTTGAAGAATTTGAAGGCGAAGAAAAAATTAACGTTTCAAATAAATGCCAAACTATAAGCGGAAACAAAATTTTATGCTTGTCCGCGGGCTTCGGCGGAATGAATACGGCGATAATTTTAGAAAAATATTAAAAAATCCTCAAACTAACTATGGAAATTTAGTAATTTAGCGAAAATTTAGCGAAAAAAATTAAAAAAAGAGAGAAAAAATGTCGGACAATACAAAAAAACATCCCGCCGCCATAAACGCTATATGGTTTTATATGATTATTATAAGCATACTCGTAGCGGCATACACGGGACAAATGAAAGCGGTCGGCGACGCGTCGTTTAATTCGGCAAAAGCCGCAGTAACGCTTGCTTTGGGACTAATCGGCGGAATGGCGCTTTGGCTCGGTATAATGAAAGTAGCCGAAGCGGCTGGACTTATGAACGCAATTTCTCGCGGAATAAGACCCGTTATGCGCTGGCTTTTTCCCGAAATTCCGCAAGACCATCCGGCAATGCACGCGATAATTATGAATATGGCGGCGAATATGCTTGGACTTGGCAGCGCGGCTACTCCGATGGGATTAAAAGCGATGTCCGAACTTGACAAACTTAATCCGAACAAAGGAACCGCCACAAACGCGATGTGCCTGTTTTTGGCGATAAACACGTCGAGCGTTACGCTTTTGCCTTTGGGAGTAATAACGATACGAGCGGCGGCGGGCGCAAGCAATCCCGGAAGTATAATAATTCCCGGATTACTCGCTTCTATATGCAGTACAGCCGTCGCAATAACGGTGGCAAAATTTTTTGCAAAACGATACAAAGACGAAATAGTATCGTCCGAAATTGCGAATACCGAAGAAGAAAAAACCGAAACGCCGTCGCAAAATATTGAAAAATGTCCGCCGTCGACTTTCGGAAAAATTGTCGCTTGGACGGCGATAGCGGCGTTTTTTATCGCTATCCCCTATTCCATAATAAACGCGGGCGGACTTCCAAACAACTTTTTAGATTGCGTAACAACTTCTTCCGTGTGGCTTATTCCGCTACTAATCGGCGCGCTTTTAATGGGCGGATATTTATGCGGAGTCAGCGTTTATGAAACGGCGACCGAAGGCGCAAAAGAAGGTTTTCAAACTGCGGTAAGAATAATTCCGTTTTTGGTGGCTATTTTTGTCGCGATAGGAATGTTACGCGCAAGCGGCGCGCTTGAACTTTTTACAAGTTTGGTAGGACCTTATACAAATATGGTCGGAATGCCAGCCGAATGCGTTCCGCACGCTTTGCTTCGACCGCTGTCGGGAGTTGGCGCGTTTGGATATATGTCGGAAATTGTAAATAACGCTCCCGATTCGCTTGCCTCTTTTGTTTCGTCGATAATACAGGGTTCTACGGACACTACTTTATACGTACTCGCACTATATTTCGGTTCGGTAAATATAAGAAGAACTCGATACGCGCTTACCGCAGGACTTGCGGCGGACGCGGCGGGAATTACCGCGGCGGTATTTTTTGCCAATTTGTTTTTTGCGTGAGTTTTCTTGCTTTGGAGTGAAAAATTTAATTTTTGTCAAAATATTCTCGTAGCAAATAGTATTTTTGTGTTATGAAATATAAAAAATTAAGAGAAGAAGAGATTAAAAACAAAGTTGAACAGGACTTTTTTAATAAATTCGATTGTACCGAAATTATTAAAGATGTCGATTTTGCCGTGCGAATTAAACGTTTGCCAAACACTCTCGACTTCCATAATGATTACTTATTGTGGGCTGAAGCAAAAAAAGACGTTAGCGACGTAACAACTATGCTCGCGCAATTAGTTTTAACCATCGGCAAAGCGCGGACTTTTAACGAAAATTTGCCGCCGCCATTTTTGGGTTGTTTTGATTGCGAAAAAATTGCGTTTGTTCATTATCACGAATTTTTAGAAATTTTTCATAAAAACGATTTCAACTGGAACGTTACGCCTTCCAATCGCGAAACGCGCGAATTTAAGTTAATAACCGAAAAAATATCTAAACTTGACGAAAATAATATTTTCATTTTTGATTTTGAAAAAGACGAGAAAGAACTAGAAAAATTTATAAAAGAAAATTTTATTGTCGGCAAAATGGAAACAAGTAAAATAAGAATCGACAAAAATAATTTTACGCACGTTTATTACAAATGGCTCGAAATGGTAAAGCCCAGCATAGATGTAGATTGGGAAATTGTAAAAAAGCACGGAATTATTGACGGAGATTTTTATTTAGCCGATTTATTGTCGAGAGAAAACAAGTCGTTAAAAGAAAAATTATTGGTAATTTTGGAAACAAATAAATATAGAATGGATAAATGTATTAACGAAATGGGTTTAATATCGTCTATGGAAGTTAATTTTAGCGATAATCAAAAAAAGCACGCGCAATTTTGGGCAATTTATGAACGTCCGCCAAAAGAGGAATATTGGGATTATATTATTGATAGGCACGATTTGCTTGTTCCGCAAGACATACGCGAAAGGAAGGGTAGTTTTTATACTCCGAAAATTTGGGTTGAACTTTCTCAAAAATATATTGCCGATGTTTTTGGCGAAAATTGGCAGGACGAATATTATATTTGGGATTGCGCGGCGGGGACGGGAAATTTACTTTTTGGACTTACGAATAAATACAATATTTACGCCTCCACTATTGACAAATCCGATGTTGATATTATGCATCAGATGATAGAAAGCGGCGGGGCAAATTTATTGGAGAAACATTGTTTTCAATTTGATTTTTTGAACGACGATTTTAAGAAATTGCCGCAAAAATTACAAGAAATAATTGAAAAAACTCCCGAAAAACTGATAATTTATATAAATCCGCCGTATTTGGAAACTAACGCTAAAAAACTTTCAAAAAAAGATAGCAAAGGAAATAAAACTGGAATACAAAAAACGGAAGTATATAATAAATATGAAGAAAAATTATTTTCTACTGCAAAAAGAGAATTATTTGTTCAATTTTTAACCCGTATTTACTTTGAGATACAACGTTGTAAAATTGCAAATTTTGCAACGTTGAAACCGCTATGCGCTCCAAACTTTGTTAGTTTTAGAGAGTTTTTCCAAGCAAAATTAGAAAAACTTTTTGTTATTCCAGCCGATACGTTTGATAATGTAGATGGCGATTTTCCGATAGGATTTCACATTTGGGATACCGATAAAAAAGAAAAATTTAAAAAAATTAAATCCAATATTTTTGTTGAATTCAAAGGAAAAACGAAATTTATTGGTCGAAAAAACTTTTATTCTTATGAAGGCATAAAACTTCTTTCCGGTTGGAATATAAACGAATTATGTACGGGAGAAAACATTGGCTATATTCCTTACGTCGGCAGCGATTTTCAACATCAAAATATAGTCAGTATTATAAACAGTAAAGACAATTTACAAAATAAAAATGGAGTTCAAATCACAAATAGAAATTTGATGAATGCCTGTATATTTTTTGCCGTTCGTAAAGTAATTCCAGCCACTTGGCTAAATGACCGCGACCAGCTTTTATATCCGAATAAAAAGTGGGAAAAAGACAAAGAATTTCAAAATGATTGTTTGACTTTTACGTTGTTTCACGGTTCAAATAATATTTCAATTAAATATGGCGTAAATCACTGGATTCCGTTTTTTGAAAGCGAAGTAAACACCAGTGAAAAATATGAGAGTCATTTTTTATTGAGTTTTATTAGCGGGAAAGTGATTCAAAACAAATACTCAAATTTATTTGAACAACAAGAAGATAAAATGGGGGTTAAACTTGAATTTTCGTCAGAAGCGACAGCGGTTTTTGACGCGGGCAGAGAACTTTGGAAATATTATCATTCGTTTTCTTCTCAAAAACTCCCCTCATTTGGAGGGGCATGGGTGGTGAATGTAAATGCGAGTTTTTACGATATTCGCGAGTATTTTCAAGGAATAAACGACGCGGGCAGAATGAACAGCAAAAGCGAAGACGAGAAGTACACCGAACTATTAGAAAATTTACGCAAAAAAATGAAAATTTTGGCAAAAAAAATCGAGCCGAAAATTTATGAGTACGAGTTTTTAAAAGAGTGAAAATTGTTAAAAAACAAAAATATTTGGAATAAATTTTTAACGAAAATTTACAAAAAAATAAAAAATATTTCTTTTTTATCGTTATTGCATATTGGCATATAGTATATTCCTGCAAAAAATTTACTGGGGAGTTTGTGATAATAGCGATTGACGGTCCCGCGGGAAGCGGTAAAAGCAGCACGGCAAAAGCGGTTGCGCAAAAATTAGGATTTCAACATATCGACACCGGAGCGATGTATAGAGTTATCACTCTAAAAGCGCTTCGGCAACACGTCTCTTTTCGCGACGAAGCGAAAATGGGCAGTTTAACCCAAAATACCAAAATAGAATTTGACGGCTTTATTCCAAACGTAAAAGTAATTATGGACGGCGAAGACGTTTCAAAAGAAATTCGCAGCGACGACGTTACTAAAAACGTTTCGGATTATTGCGCTATAAAAATTGTGCGCGAATTGCTTGTAGAGCAACAAAGAAACATCGCGAAAGGCAAAAATTCCGTAGCCGAAGGTCGCGATATGGCAAGCGTGGTATTTCCCGACGCCGAACTGAAAATTTTTATGACCGCAAACGTAGAAACAAGAGCCAAAAGACGACAAAAGGACTTTGAAAAACTTGGCGTGAAAAAAACCATAGAAGAGTTAAGCGCCGAAATCGAAGCGCGAGACAAAAAGGACTCCTCGCGTAAAAATTCGCCACTTTGCAAGACGGAGGACTCCATAGAAATCGATACTTCAAATTTAAGTTTTGAAGAACAGACCCAAAAAATTATTGGACTTGCAAAAAAGAAAATTTAGTATATGTTTAACCTTTAACCCAATTGGAGAATGCCTAAATATGGCAAAGAAGAAAACCTTAACCGCCGTGGACGCAAACGGCAACAACGTAGACCTCAAGGACTTTGACGAAGGATTTAGAACCCCCGCGGAAGTCGAAAAAATACTGAAAGAATATAAAGCGAAAGGCGACGAAATCGGCTCGGTCGTCGATATAATACCCGGAGAAATCGTAAAAGGAAAAATCCTTCAAATTAACGATAAAGACGTTTATGTAGGAATAGGATATAAATCGGACGGAGCGGTCTCCACAGGCGAATTTCGCAATCTCGAAGACCTGAAAGTCGGCGACGATATTGAGGTTTTTGTCGAAAAACTTGAAGACAGCGACGGAAATTTGGTTTTGTCAAAATCGCGCGCGGATTTCTTGCGCGTTTGGGACAGAATTAACGAAGCGCACGACACAAAAGAAACGGTTAGCGGAAAACTTACCAAAAGAGTTAAAGGCGGAATTGCGGTAGATTTGTTTGGAGTAGACGCGTTTCTTCCCGGCTCGCAAATTGATTTGCGTCAAATTCCCGATTTGGATTCAATTTTGGGCAACACTTACGATTTGCGCGTTATAAAAGTAAATAAAACCCGCAGAAATATCGTCGTTTCGCGCAGAACGCTTTTAGAAGAAGAACGCGACAAACAGCGCAACGAAGTAATAGCGAAAATCGAAAAAGGACAAATAAGAAAAGGTATCGTAAAAAATATTACCGATTTTGGCGTATTCATAGATTTGGGCGGAGTCGACGGACTTTTGCACATTACCGATATGTCTTGGGGACGAGTAAACGACCCGAAAAACGTTTTGCAACTTCATCAGGAAGTCGACGTTATGGTGCTTGATTTCAACGAAGAAAAAGACAGAATTTCGCTCGGATTAAAACAACTTATGGAACATCCTTGGAAAGACGTAGAAGAAAAATATCCCGAAGGCACGCACGTCAGCGGAAAAATCGTTTCGGTTACCGATTACGGCGCGTTTATGGAACTCGAAAAAGGCATTGAAGGTCTTATTCACATTTCGGAAATGTCGTGGACTCAACATATTAAACATCCGTCTAAAATAGTATCCGTCGGCGATACCGTAAAAGCGGTCGTTCTTAAAATAGACAAGGATTCGCAAAAAATTTCGCTCGGTCTCAAACAACTTATGGACGACCCGTGGAAAGGCGTTCGCGACGAATTTCCGATAGGAAAAATTATCAGCGGAAAAATCAGAAATCTCGCCGCATTCGGCGCGTTTGTGGAACTCAAAGACGGAATTGACGGCTTAATTCACATTTCGGATATTTCGTGGACGAAGAAAATTCTTAATCCCGGCGAAGTTTTCAGAAGAGACCAAGAAATTAGAGTGAAAGTTATAGATATTGACGAAGAAAAACACAGAATTTCGCTCGGAATAAAGCAACTTACCGAAGACCCGTGGAACGATTTGGCGAAAAAATACACAATCGGTACGAAATGCGAAGGAAAAATTGTTCGTATTTTGGATAGAGGAATCGTGATAGAATTTGCCGACGGCGTAGAAGGCAGTATTCCGACGAAAGAAATCGGTTTGCAAATTGAACATCCCGCGCTTGTTTATTCCATTGGCGATAAAGTTCCTGCGGAGGTTATAGAATTTGATTTGGACGGACAAAAGATTGTTCTTTCGGTAACGGAATATTTTAAGGGCAATGCGGCGGAGTTTGAAAAATACAAAAACGCGCATCAAATTAAGAAAGACGTAACGCTTGAAAAAATTCGCGCGGAAGAAGAAGCGGCGAAAAACGCTTTGGAAGCGGCGGTAGCCGACGATGACGACGATATTATTATGGAAACGTCGCGAGAACAGCAAGAAGAACCGCAATAGCGCAATGGCAATTTGTATTTTTGTCGCGAACAAACGAAGGAAAAAATGAAAAAGAAAAGCGTTTATGTAGAAACTACTATTCCGAGTTTGGTAACGGCAAGACCGAGCAGAGATTTTAGGGAAGCGTTTAGGCAAAACGTCGCTAAATATTTTTGGGAAAATGAGCGGCATAAATACGATTTGTATATAAGTCGATTTGTTTTGGAAGAGTGCGAAAAAGGAGACGCTGAAGCGGCAAAAAGACGTATTGACTTAATGAAAGACATTCAACTTTTGTCCGTAACGATAGAAACGGAAAAACTTGCGGAAGAATATTTTGAGTATTTGAATATTCCGCAAAAGGCAAAAACGGATTGCTTTCATTTGGCGGTATGTGTTGAAAACGAAGTTGATTTTTTGATTAGTTGGAATTTGACGCATTTAGGAAGACCGACTTACAAAAAAATAGTTTCGTTTAACGAAAATCGTAAATTATGGCTGCCTGAATTATTAACGCCGGACGTGTTTATGGAAGTTATGGAAGAAGAAAAAAAGGAGAGAAAAAATGGGAAAGTATAAAGAACTTGAAGATACCGTTGCGGAAGTTTATCGCAAACGCGAAGCGATTATGAAAGAGTTTAATTACGACCCGAAAGCGTACCATAAATATTTGCGCGAAACTAACGACAAGGTAGAAAAATTAGGATTTAAATTTGTGTCCGAAGCCGAATTGGCAGAATTACGAAATCGACATAAAGCGGAGGTAACGTCGTGAAAAAAAATGACGAAAATTTAGAAAATGAAACAAAATTAGTAACAAAAGAGCAAAACGAAATAACTAAATTAACAGAAACCAATAAACCCTAACACCCATAGGAGGTTAGTATGACGATTAGAAAGCGTCTTGTTGTAGCGGCGATTGTCGCGTTGTTCAGTGTAACGGCTTTTGCACAGGTAAAAGCTACGGTAAATGTGAATGTTGGCGGAGGAAGCGGCGGCGGTAGTAGCAATACCGGCGGCAGCAACGTTAAATCTGCGCAACAAACGCCCCCTCCCCCTCCCCCTCCGGCTCAAAGAGGCAACCAGATTGCCGCTTACGTTTTCGGAATGGAACAGGCGAAACTCGGAGAAGACCTTTCTCAGTACATCGTAGACGGACTTGCGAACAGCAAAAAATATTCGCAACCGCGCAGAGGCGCTCGCGGATTTTATCAAGCGGCTGACAGAGAACAGGCAAAAATGCGCGGAAGATTGCTTGAAGACAGAAACTTCTGCAAAATCGGTACCGATTACGAAATTGAATTTCTCGTAATTATCGACATCGAAAAAGCGGGACGCGGAAACAGCATTTTCGCTCGTATTTTAGACCTCGAAACTTGCAAAATTATCGCGACGGGAGAAAATACTTCTCTCATAAGAAACGACCAAGAAGCAAGAGCGGTGGCTAACGATTTGGTAGCGCAACTTCTTAAAAGAAACATTGGCAAACGCGGCGGCGGCGCACCCGTAGCGTCTTCGGCTCCGGCACCCGCACCTCGCGGAAACCAGATTGCCGCTTACGTTTTCGGAATGGAACAGGCGAAACTCGGAGAAGACCTTTCTCAGTACATCGTAGACGGGCTTGCGAACAGCAAAAAATATTCGCAACCGCGTAAAGGCGCGCGCGGATTTTACGCCGCGGCTGACAAAGTTCAAGCAAGACAACGCGGAAAATTGTTGGAAGACAGAGATTTCTGCAAAGTCGGTACCGATTATGAAATCGAATATTTGGTCATAATCGATATTGAAAAAGCGGGACGCGGAAACAGCGTTTACGCTCGTATTCTTGACCTTGAAACTTGCAAAATTATCGCGACGGGAGAAAATACTTCTCTCATAAGAAACGACCAAGAAGCAAGAACGGTAGCGAACGATTTGGTAACGCAACTTTTGAAGAGAAGCATTAACAAACGCGGCGGCGGAGTACCAATTAACAGATAATTATTATTAACGGCTTCAACTGCAAAACGCGGTTGAAGCCACTTACTTTTTTTAAAAGGAGTTTTTTTTATGTTAAGATTTAAAAATCTTTTTCTGCTTGCAATTTTTGCTTTAACGGCAGTACTTTTCATTAACGGATGCGAATTTGACCCTGACCCGGAAGACGAAGAAGAACCGACAGGATACACTGTAACTATCACCGGCGGAACCGGTATGTGTTCTTATTTAGAAAACGGCGATTGGTCTGAGTGGGAAGATGTTGTAAGTGGTACTACTTTGTTGTACAAAGGCGATTTAATTTTGTTAACCCCTACTCCCGGAACAGATGGAAAAGCGTTTTCGCATTGGACAAGCAACGGCGTTAAAATTACGACTAATGCTCAAGGTTACTTTGTAATGCCGGAAGCTAACGTAGTCCTCGTCGCTGTTTATAACAATCCCGGCTTGTCGCATATCAGATATACTTGGGAAGGGGAATTGGAAGATTATGCCGAATATAATATCAATTATATTCTCGCAAGTTACGACGATATTGAGTGGTGGGCGATAAATGTTCTTGGCGATTTAAATGTCGATATCGAGGACTTTTATCCCGGTATCCCCGGTAGCGCATTCGGAACAGGAAACCGCGATGTAACCGAAACGATATATGACAAACACGGAATAATCGGTGGAGCGCCCTCGTTCGCAACTCCTCCCGCTATTAGTAATCCCAACAAAGGTAAGTATTTTCCGACAAAAGCCGGAAAATTCACCGCCGTATGCGGAGTTGAAGACGCTTTAGGAAATCTTGAAATTGTTGCCGATTACACAATTACGGTTGATGCGGCGACTTCCGAATACGACGGCGAAGATATATGGTTTGAACTTTTCTTTGACGTAGAAGAGTTGGTAGGAGAAATTGGAAGTGCGTTACCGGAAGATTACATCAAATGGTTTGAATACGATAATCCTGACGATGCTCCTTACCTTGAATCACCCGCGCTTCGTTCGTCTCTTTCAAAGTATTTGAGTCCGTTGTTGAAGAAAAAGAGTTTTGTAATGAAAATCAAGACGGTAAAATTGGCGACAAGGTCGGGCGGAACTATGGACGTTACGTATTATGCAATTCGCAGAGCGAAATAAGAAGTAAAACGTTTGTTTTTTAGAATAATTTGCGGGCGTCGGGAGATGTCCGCAAATTTTCGTTTTTAGAATTAAAAAATATTGAAAAGCGGGGATTTGTTTTTCGGCATATAATATATTTGTAGATAAATATAAGGAGGAAATTATTATGTTTGAACAAGTTTTGATACCGAGTAAAGACAACGCCACAATAACGCTTCCTTCCGATTTTTACGGATTAGAAGTAAAAGTAACGGTTATTCCTATTAAAATGCCGAAAACAAAGGATTACCCTTGGATTAGCGGTAATTCGGGAATAGATAATCCCGTTAAAGTCGGCAAGAATTTTATAAAATATTCAAGAGAAGAACTTTATGACAGATAAAATATTTATCACAAGATAAACAGATAATAGAAGGTACGCTAAAAATAGTGAACCCTTATTTGTGAAGAGTGAAAAAATTACGCTCAAAGCGTTTTGAGCAAATAGTATTTTTAATTATGAACGAAAGGGGAAAATGAAAAAGAAAAGCGTTTACATAGAAACAACGATACCGAGTTATGCGACTGCAACCCCAAGTAACGACAGCGTGAAATTATTAAGACAGGTAATAACACGAAATTTTTGGGAAAACGAGCGGCATAAATACGATTTGTATATAAGCCAATACGTTGTTGAAGAATGTGAAAAAGGCGATAAAGACGCGGCGAAACGACGAATTGATTTAATAAAAGGCATACCGCAATTACAGGTAACGCCGGAAGTGGTGAAACTTGCGGAAGAATATTTTGAGTATTTGAGTATCCCGCAAAAAGCAAAAACGGATTGCTTTCATTTGGCGGTATGCGTTATGAACGAAATCGATTTTTTAACAAGTTGGAATATGACGCATTTGGGAACGCCGACTTACTCAAAAATAGTTTCATTTAACGGGAATCGTAATTTATGGCTGCCTCAATTATTAACGCCCGATATGTTTATGGAAGTTATGGAAAATGAAAGAAAGGAGAAACAAAATGGAAAAATATAAGGAATTGGACGATCCGGTAGAAGAAGTGTATCGTATTCGCGAATCAATTATGAAAGAATTTAACTACGAC
The DNA here is from genome assembly GCA_009787445.1 of Chitinivibrionia bacterium. Lineage (GTDB taxonomy): Bacteria > Fibrobacterota > Chitinivibrionia > Chitinivibrionales > Chitinivibrionaceae > WRFX01. The sequence goes on from WRFX01000078.1 coordinate 12,402, forward strand.
GTTAAAGCGTATCATAAGTATTTGCTGGAAAAACAAGCGACGCTTGAAAAAACGGGAGTTAAATTTGTAACGCTTGAAAAAACCGGAAAAAAACCTTTTTATATGCAATGAAAAAAATATAATTATAATTTTTCTATTTCGTTTATTGAAAGTCCTGTTAATTTAGAAATTTTTTCCGTGGGCATCCCGTCAAATTTTAATTCTTTGGCTATATTTTTGTTTTTTTGTTGCGCCGCTTCAAGTTTTTTGTCTTTTTCTTTGTTTTCTTGCCGCATTTCTTTGTTTTCTTGCCGCGCTCGTTTAAGTTCTTCCTGCGCTTTTAATAATACGCCTGTC
>WRFX01000079.1 GCA_009787445.1 Chitinivibrionia bacterium
CACAGCACAGCACAGCACAGCACAGCACAGCACAGCACAGCACAGCACAGCACAGCACAGCACAGCACAGCACAGCACAGCACATTAGTACATATAGTACGCCGCAAAAATTTTTCTTTTTTTCACGTTTTTCACATAAAAAAACTTTATCCGAAAACTTCGCTGAATCTTCATCATATAAATTTTTTCCAAAAACCAAAAAAATAAAGGAGATGCTTTATGAAAAAGCGTATTACTTTTTTGTTCGCGGCAATAATCTTAATTGTTTCCGCGTTCGTATTATCGTGTTCTAACGACGACGATAAATGCACAAAACCTTCGGCGCCAAGCGGCGTTTCGGCGTTGGCACAATCCACAAACAGCATAAAAATTTCTTGGGGTTCCGTCAGCGGTAAAGTCAATTCTTATAACATTTATCGCGCTTCAAGTTCAGATGGAAATTATTCTATCGTGAAAACCGTTGAATCGGTAACGCCTTACACCGACGCGGAATTGTCGCCCGGAACGCACTATTATTACAAAATATCCGCCGAAAACGATTGCGGCGAGAGCGAAATGTCGAATGTCGTTTCGGACGTTACGCTTGATTGCAAACCCGACGCGCCCGCAAGCGTTTCCGCCGAAGCGTTGTCTTCGACGAGTATAAAAATTGAGTGGGGAGCCGTAAACACGGCTACTTCTTATAAAGTTTATCGCGCAATAAGTCAGGGCGGCGGTTTTTATATTGTCGGCGGCGTTGTTATCGGCGGCGGTAGCGGTGTAGGAGAATATTCGCTTGTAGAAACAGTTGAATCAGGAACGTCTTTTACCGATGAAGAACTATCGGCGACGACAACGTATTATTACAAAATATCGGCGGTAAATACTTGCGGCGAAGGCGAACAATCAGATTCCAAATCGGCAACTACGCTTGACTGTCCGAAACCCGCCGCGCCTACTAACGTTTTTGCCGAAACAATATCTCCCACAAGCGTTGAAATTTCGTGGGACGAGGTAAATACCGCAGTCGGTTACAAAATTTACCGCTCCACAAGCGCAAACGGATTTTATACGTCCGTCGGAAATACCGACGGGAAAGAAAACACGTCTTATATTGATGAAGAGTTGCAAACGGCGACCGATTATTATTACAAAGTATCTGCCATAAGCGATTGCGGCGCGGAAGGTTTGCAATCGGTTTATGATTTCGTTTCTACGGATTGCAACTTTGTTCCGTCGCCGCCGACAGATTTTACGGTAGAAGCATTGTCTTCTACGCAAATCAAAATTACGATTACCGGCTCGTCAAGCGGCGCATCTCGATACGTTGTTTATCTATCGGAAAACGGAGCAAACGGAACTTATCGTCGTTCGGTAACATATAACGCTTACTACACAACTTTCACTATTTCGGCTATGGATCCGTCGACAACTTATTGGGTAAGAATCGCCGTCGAAAATAGTTGCGGTACCGAAAGCGCAAGGTCAACGGCAGTCGTTACTGTAACCACTGCCCCGTGCAATTTAGCGGCGCCGTCATACCCGACGGGAGTTACCGCTTCGGCTTTATCTTCGAGAAGCGTAAAGATTTCGTGGAACGCGGCAAACGGCGCGACTACTTACGACGTGTATCGCCGCAGTAGTACGGATGCAGGAACCAGTTATTGGACGGTCCCTGGAGGAAGAGGGTTGACCGCTACGACTTTTACCGATACCGATACTAATTTGCTCGGTTCGACCACATATTCTTACGCCGTTCATCCTATAAACTCTTGCGGGGGAAAACCCGAGTATTTGGGTAGTACAACCATCGTTTCCGTAACTACATTGTGCAGAACGTCTGCGCCGACAAACGTAGAGATTTCCGACGCTTCTTCAAACAGTATCGATATTTCTTGGAACGCGGTAAGCGGCGCGACTACTTATTCGGTTTATAGAGCGTCGACTTTAAATGGGACGTACACTCTTGTCGATACGACGCCGAACAACAGTTTCACCGACGATAACGACGGAGAAGGTTTGCAGAGTTTGAGGAATTATTTTTACAAAATAACCGCCAAAACCGCGTCCTGCGACGAGAGCGACAAGTCGGATTACGTAATGGGTGCGACGACGCAAGCGGAATAGGTAAAATATTTTACGAGAAGGCGGTTTTTTTGAAAAGTTTGCCTTCCGTAATTTTTCCTGTATTTTGTTTGCGCAGTTATAGTATTTTATACGAAACGTTGGGAATAAAAATTATAATTTGGAGAAAAAAATGCGCATATTTGCGGCAATTTTACTTTTATTTTGCGTGTTTGCTTATGGGCAAACCTTTACTATCGACGAGGCGATTGTCGAAAATATGAAATATATTTCCGGCAAAATTGCGTCGGGAACAAGGGTCGTTATTCTCAATATCGAATCCGAAAACCAAAATTTATCCGATTACATAGACATCGAAAGCGGTATGTTTATTATGAACAAAACCAAATTGACGTTAATGAGCAAAAACAACTTACCGAATATTTTGCGGAGAAAAAATATTAAAAATTTGGATGAAATTGACGAATCGACGGCTTTGGAAATCGGAAAAGAACTCGGCGCTTCGGAAGTAATTTTCGGGGATATTTCAAAATTGGGAGAAATTTATCGGTTTCGCGTTCACGCGCTTGGCGTCGCGTATGGGGAAGTTCGCGGAATGCAGTCGTTAAACGTTAAAATGGACGAAGTTTTGGCGGATTTAACAGGAACAATTTATAAACCGGATACGAAACCCGCACCGCAAACGTCGACAACCGCGAAACGCGACGCGGAATTTGACGATTTGGCGAATTTGCGAAAATCAGGCGGTTTTGGCGATTCTCAAAGCGCGCAGGCAAAATTAGAAGCGGAAACAAACGATAGAAATAATTATGAAAGTTCTCAAATCGCGCAAAATGAAATAGAAACGCAGACGGAAACATACGATTCGCAAACTTCGGCGAGTTCGCCCTTAAACGCAACTAAACAAACAAGCGGTTCAGACAAAAAAACGGAAGCAAAAAGCCGCTTTTTAGTTTCTTTTAAGGCGCAGATTTACAGCGTAAAATTTGCGCAAGAATCCGATTATTTTTTAACTCAATATTCTGAACAAACGGTAAAAGTTCCCGCGTACAGTTTTGAAATGGGCATCGTAACAAAAGACGGTTTTAGATATAACGCTATCTTTGACAACGGAAAAGGAAACGTGGGTTACGGCGTATATTTCGGTAAAACGACAAGCGGAAAAGTTTTCAGATTTAACGGCGGTATGGATTTGGGATTATGGAAAGTTTCGGCGCAATCGCTTGAAAAAATAACCGACGCGACCGCTTACGGGCGAGTAAAACAAAATCTTTTATTCGGCGGTCCAAGAATCGGATTTATGTTAGGTTATGATTTTGTATTTTTGGATTTTAATATGAAATATTATTTGGGTACGTTTGGTATGCACGATATGACCGAATATAATTATGAATCGATGAGCGGATTTTGGGAAAATTTTCAACGGGCTCATAATAATGGGTTTTCCGCAATTTATTTGTGGAATATAGGTTTAACTTTTACGTTTTGATTAAAAAAGGAGTAAAAAATGGCAAAAATTACAAAAATGGCAAAAATTACGGCTTTTACGGCGATTATTGCGGCTTTTATCGCGTTTTTCTTGTCGTGTTCTCTTGAACCTTACGGCGAAGGACGCGGAAATAACAGCACAGGCGGCAATAGTTTAACTATTCTTCCAAACATCGAAGATAATAGCGGTGGCAACGGTGGCGATGGCGGCAGTGGCGGTGGCGGGAATAGTTGCACAAAACCATCGGCACCAAGTAGCGTTTCGGCTTCGGGACAATCGTCGAGCGTTATAAAAATTTCGTGGAATTCCGTTAGCGGCGCAAGTACTTATAAAGTATACCGAGCAACAAGCGCAAATGGACAGTATTCTTATCTCGGTGACGTTACGACTACGTCTTATACGAATTCTACTTTGCCGAGTTCTACTACGTATTACTATAAAATAACATCCGTGAACATTTGCGGCGAAAGCGCGTATTCAAGTTATAGTTCTGCGACGACAAACAACGCTTCTTGCACAAAACCATCGGCCCCGGGCGGCGTTTCGGCTTCGGGGCAATCGTCGAGCAGCATAAAAATTTCGTGGAATTCCGTTAGCGGCGCAAGTACTTACAATGTGTATCGTTCTACGAGCGCGAGCGGTTCGTATTCTTCCATAATAAATACCGCTTCGACGTCTTATACGAATACGGGTTTGTCGTCTTCCGCGACATATTATTACAAAATTACCGCGCAAAACATTTGCGGCGAAAGCGCGTATTCAAGTTATACTTCCGCTAAACCTACACCTACTTGTACGACTCCGTCCGCGCCGACCGGCGTAAGTTGTAAAGCGAATTGGTGGAACGAAATTCAAACTTCGTGGAATTCCGTTAGCGGCGCGACCTCTTACGAAGTATATTATTCAAAATCTGCAAATGGAACTTATGAGTTGGCGGGCAGTACTACTTCAACTACGTTCAAATTGGGCTGGTTGGACGGTTCTACGACGTATTATTTCAAAGTGAAAGCGTTGAATAATTGCGGTTCAAGCGGACTTTCAAGTTATAGTTCCGCAAAAACAGGTTTGTTCGGATAGAAAATTTGTAAAGTCGGGGGAGTATTTTTTATAAAAAAAACGGCAATTTGGAAAAAAACTTTCAAATATGTTGTTTAATATAGTATTTTTACCCCAAAAAATATATTAAAGGAAGAAAAATGACAAAAAAAGTCGGTATAAAATTTGCGGCGTTTTTTTTCGCGTTTTGTATGTTTGCTTTCGGGCAAACTCTAACGATTGACGACGCTATCGTCGCAAATATGAAATATCTTTCGGGCAGATTGCCCGCGGGAACGAAAATCGTTATTCTCAATGTAGAATCCGAAAGCCGAAATTTGTCCGATTACATTATCGGCGAATGCGATTTTTTTATTTCAAACAACACAAAATTGTCTTTGGTCGATAAAAGCAGAATTCCGATTATTTTACAGAGAAAAAATATTAACGAATTAAACGAAATTAACGAATCGACCGCTTTGGAAATCGGAAAAGAACTCGGCGCTTCAAACGTCGTTTTGGGAAGCATTTCAAAATTGGGTTCAAATTTTCGATTTCGCATTCAGGCATTGGGAACCGCAGACGGAAAAATTAACGGAATGCAATCGTTAAACGTTAAAGAAGACGATATTTTGCTGGATTTAATTGAAACGAGCGGTTCTCTCACCAAAAAACGCGACGCGGATTTTGACGATTTGGCAAATTTGCGAAATTCTGGCGGTTTCGGCGATTCTCAAAGCGCTCGGGCAAAATTGGAAGCGGAAACAAACGACAGAAATAATCCGAATCAAAACGTTCAGGTAGTTATCGTTAGAGATACGGTGGTCGTTAAGGAATCGCCCGCTCCCGCTCCCGCAACGGATGTCAATATAGATTATGTTAAAGTAGGCGGATACAGCGGAATTTACGGCGTCGATAAAACGATAAAAAAAATTTTACGGCAAAGATGTTTGGATTTTATTGACGATAGATTTATACATTTGATAGGAATTGCCGCAAAAAGGCACGCCTCTTTTAATTATCCTCTCGCATATTATGACGAATACGCGGTTTATTACAAAAGGGGCGGCAAAAATACGCAAAAAATTAAAGTATTGGAACTGTACCTTAATTCGCAAAATTCGTTATACGTTGTGAATTTCCATCCCGACGCGGGCGGCGGAAGTTTTGAAGGTTTGGGGCTTAAAAGAATTGTTTTTGAACATCGCGCAAAAAATTATATAAAAAACTTGTTTTATTTTTTGAAATAAACAACTTGAAAGGACGGTAAGCGTTTTATGAAAAAATTGGCGATTTTTATTTGTTTGTTATTTAATTTAATATTTTGCGCTCAAAGAGAATTTGTGCGGGAATATTCGTATGTCGCGAGCGAATACGACAGCAAAGTTACGGCTCGCGACAACGCGGTCGACCAAATGCGCGCGGTTTTGTTGCGGGAAATCGGACAGGTCGTCATTGCCGAGCAAAGAATGGAAAGTGCGTCTCGCAGCAACGAATTTATTTACGACAATTATTCCGAAAAAATTACGGCGATTACCGCGAGTATGGTCAAAATGGAAATTTTGCAGGAAAAATGGGACGGGCAAAAATATTACGTTCGCGCAAAAATGCTTATCGACCCGTCGGAAGTATCAAAAAAAGCAAGCGAAGTTTTAATGAATCAAAAGGAAATGAAAACTTTGCAGGACAAAAACAGAGATATTTCGCAGGAAGTAGAAAAACTTAACAAAGAAATTTCCAACATAAAAGGCAGAATGCAAAGAAACGAGAATTTTTTATTTGCCGAAATTAACGAATATAAAATGCAAATTAGCGATTATTTGGGACAAATCGCGCAATTAAAACGAATAAATTCCGAAGTTCAGACAAAATACAATTCGGATTTGTCGCAAAAAGACAGCATAATAAATTCGCTGAATTTAATGGTCGCGGAATTGAAAGAAATGCAGGCAAAATTGGCGAATGAAAAACCGCAAGTCGTAGAAAAAATTGTCGAAAGAGAAGTTAAAGTTTCCGCAATACAAGAGAGTTCGGACGAAATATATATTACGACAAAACCCGCCGGCGCATTGATTTACGTGAACGACAAATACGTCGGGAGAACGCCGTATTCCTATAAAAATGCGCCGCACGGAAAAATTGCCGTCAGAGTAAAACCGTCGGGATTTGAGCCGCATACTTGGAACATAAATTACTACGGCGGCAAAGTGTCTTTGAATAAAACGTTTCCGTAATTAAATTGCGCGTTTTTTAGATTATTGTACTTTTTCGACGAAAAAACCTTGCAAAAACCGAGTTTGATTTTCAAATTGGTTGTAATTTTTGTTTATTATATATTTTTCGTCAATATTTTCTTCTTCGCAAAAAATGTTTAATCCCGCAATGCTTATCGCTTTGTCGAGCGTTTTGTATTTACACTCGAAAGCCATTTTCTTTTTTGCCGTCGTAAGCACAAAATCGATTTCGGTTCCGCCTGAAATTCTATAAAACTGCAATTCGCCGCCCGCCGCTCTGTTTCTATATAATTCAAGCATAACCTGATTTTCGAAAATCGCGCCGTTGTCCGTTCTAAATTCAATTTCGTTAAAATTTCTTTGTATAATATTTCGCAAGCCCAAATCGAGAAAATACAGTTTTTTCATTTTTCCTATGGATTTTCTTTTGTTTGTCTGATACGGCTCAATCATTTTTATTATGTACATTTGTTCGAGCAAATATAAATAATTTTCGCAAACTTTATACGGCAAACCTGTTTCCTTGCTCAAATTGTTAATATTTACCAAATTTCCCGTTTGCGTCGCCAAAATTCTCAACAATTTGTTAAACCCCACAAAATTTTCATTGTTAATGTAATTTCTAACGTCTTTTAACAGATAAGTTTGATAAATATCGTTTAGCAATTCTATTTTTTCTTCGGTATTTTTTTCAAGCGCGACTCGCGGAAAACCGCCGAAAACAAGATATTCGTTAAAAATCTGCGTTATAGGTTCAGTTAGCGCCGACGAAGGCGTATTTACGTCTAATTTTTCGTATAATTTATGTAATTTATCGTCGCAAAACAGCAAATATTCGTCAAAAGATAGCGACGTAGTTTCTATTATTCGCACGCGACCAGCCAATGATTCTTCGACTTTTTGTAAAATATCGAGCGACGAACTTCCCGAACATAAAATTTTCAAATTTTGATGTTTATCCGTAAGAAGTTTCATAATTGTAGAAATATTATTTATATATTGAAATTCGTCGATACAAAGCAATCCGTCCAATTTTTCGTCTAAATAAATTTGCAAATAATGCTCAATCGTCGATAAATCCGTAAACAATTCCGCAATTTGCGAATCCTGTCCCAATAAAAACAATGTTTTTTTCCCGTATTCAAACGATTTCATTATGCTGGTTTTACCAACCTGCCTTGCGCCTATCAACACGATGATAGGAACATTTTTGAATCCTTTTGCAATTTTTCCCAAATATTTTTTACGAACAAACATAAAAACCCTCCGTTTTTATACGATTATTCATATAAAATAATTTATGCAAACAATAAAACACGGAATTTTTTTTCAATTTAGACAAAAATATCTGGATTTTTTTTTCAATTTAGACAAAAATATCTGGATTTTTTTTATTTTAATCCTCCTTTATGATTAAATAAGATACTGCCGTCTATTCGTTTTTTACGCTCGTAGCACGTTAAAATATTTCTAAAAAACGGCAAATCGCTTGCCGATAAAAATGAAAAATCCAATAAGAAATTTTTTATGCCAAATTCTTGTAATTTGTCGATTCTGTGCGTTAAGCCCAAAGGAGCGTCGCCCAAAAGATACGCAAGCTCGCCGCTTGTTTTCATCGTAAATTTTTCTCCCATATTGTCAGAAACCGATTTGTTGTCCTGCAAAATCGGCTTTATTCTTGACGCAAAAAGCGGAATTTTCATAAAAACGGGAAAAATTCCCTTATTGTTTCCGTTTCTTTTTAGATTCAATATATCGTCTTCGGGAGAATAGAAAAATCCCGAAAATCCGCTGTCTTCAAGAATTTTTTGCGACCAGCGATTTATAGTCCAAAGTGGGTAATCGGCATAAATTTTGTCGTTTTTGCCAAAAAATTCTTTGTCGCCGATATTTGAAATCATAAATTTTGAAATTCCCTGTTTTTTATAATTTTCAATAGTATTTTTCCAAAACGAAATATCGCCTTCGGAAATAAATTGCGGGAGAGCGATTATAATTTGCTTAACAAAATTGTTTAATTTTTCTTTTTCAAAATCAATATTGCAAAGCGATTTTTGCGCGTTCAAAATATAATTTGCGGTTTTCACGCTTTTGAACTGTTTTAGCCATTCAATACTGTCGCCGCGCAAATAAAGTTGCGGTTTTCCGGAAGTATTTATTTTTTTGTCTATCTCAGACATTATTTTTCCTGCGGGAATGCTTTTTTTCGGGTCGAATTTTCGCGGATTTATATGAATTTTTCGCGTTTTCCATTGTTTAATCATCGGATTTTGCCGCGAAATTATAAATAACGCCCCGTCGTTGTCGATTTTGAAATTGCCGTCTATAAGTAGCCGAATCAGTTTGCTGTCTTTTTCGCAAATTACCTTTTCTACTTTTACGACTTCGCCTTCGACGCCTTCGACGGTGTGAAAACGCAATCGGTCGCCAATTTGCGGAATTTCGCCGTCCGATTCCAAAATAATTTCTTTTCCGTTTATTCCCGCGACTTTTCCCGCGTAATTTCCGCATCCCGCTTGACGAGCCGCCGAAACGATGCCGACGGATTCTACTCCTTCGAGCAAAAACGTACATTTTTGTCGACCGAAATCGTGCGAAAGTCGTTCTTTTGCCGTTTCCAAATCGATTTTTTTATCTATAAAATCGCGATACGCGCTAACTACCGAATAAACGTATTCCGCGCCTTTCATTCGTCCTTCGATTTTCAACGACGAAATGCCAATGCTTTGATATTCTTCAATATAATCGATAGCCCAAAAATCTTTCGGCGAAAAATAAAATCCCTTTTTTTGCGGCGTTTGAGTATAAAATCTTCTACAAACTTGCGTGCAATGTCCGCGATTTCCGCTTTTTCCGCCCAAATACGACGACGCCAAACATCTGCCCGAAATACAATAGCACAATGCGCCGTGAACAAAAAGTTCTATTTCGCATTGCGTTTTGTTGTTTATTTTTCTTATTTCCGAAAGCGTGAGTTCTCTTGCAGGAACGACTCGCGAAATGCCGAAATCCTGCGCGAATTTTATTTGCATACTATTGTGAATCGCCATTTGCGTACTCGCGTGAAGCGGCATTTCGGACAAATATTTACGCAAAATCGCCGCCATTCCCCAATCCTGAATTATCAGCGCGTCGGGTTTTAGTTGCTTCAAGATAGCGCAATCGTTCCAAAATAGCGGAATTTCGCCGTCTTTTACAAGCGTGTTCATCGTAACGTAAACTTTTACGCCTTTTTTTTGCGCGTAAGGAATAAGATATGAAAGCGTTTGAGGAGTAAAATTTTTTTGCCTTTGTCTTGCGTTAAAATTTCCTAATCCTAAATAAACCGCGTTTGCCCCGCCGTCGAGAGCCGCGTGAAACGCTTCTATCGTGCCGACGGGAGCGAGTAATTCTATTTTTTTGTCCGACATTAAAAATTATTCCGCGACGTTTTCGTCTTCGTCATCGCCGAATTTTTTACGAAATTCCCTAATTTTGTCTTTCAATTCTTCGTCTTTTGTCGCAAGAATTTGGATAGCCAAAAGCGCGGCGTTTTTTCCGTTTGCAATACCCACGCAAGCGACGGGAATTCCCGCGGGCATTTGAACTATCGAATAAAGCGCGTCTTGACCTTTAAGCGGACCGCCGTCGCCGGGAACGCCGATAACGGGAAGAATCGTCAAACTTGCGCAAACTCCGGGCAAATGCGCCGCAAGAGCCGCGATTGCGACGACTACGCCAAAACCGTTTTCTTCGAGATTTTTCGCAAATTTTTTGATTTTTACGGGATTTCTGTGCGCCGAAATTACCGACAATTCGTATTCTACGCCAAATTCCTTAAATACTTCTTCGACTTTATCCGAAATTGCGCTGTCCGATGTCGAACCCATTACGATTGCTGCTTTAAGCATAAATCCTCCGTTTTTATTATTTATTATCTATTACTTTCCAATATCCGGTTTTTCTTGCGCCCACGCGGTCAATCAATCCTCTTTCTTTGAGTTTTGCTATGTTTGCCTTGATGTTGCGAACGGTTATGCCCACTATTTGCGCCAATTCCTGCGACGTAATATCGGGATTTGTACGAATTTCTTCGATAATCGTTTCTTGCGTTTCCGATAATTTTATAGTGTCGCTAACGACGTCGCTTTTGACGTTTCTTGCGGCGGTTCCGATTTCTATATTTATAGTTTCGGCAACGGGTTTTATTACTTCCGCCATTGGAATTTCGCGGCGTTCTTCCCGACGTTCTTCGCGGCGTTCGGTATTGTACGGCAGATAATTTTCGGTAGCGGGTTTTATTACGTCCGCGCTTGCGATTTCTCTACGCTCGACACTATACGACAAATAATTTTCGGGCGCGGATTTTACGTCGTTAGGCGAAACGTCGCGGCGTTCGGCATTGTACGGCTGATACCTTTCGATTGTAGTTCTTATCGCGTCGTTTCTTGCGTTCAATACGCTGTAAATATCTATACGTTCGTTGTATAAAATTACCTGAAATCCGTTTAACGTTTCGCGAAAAACGGGCTCTCTTATGCCGTGTTCCCGACAAGAACGGCATATTCGCATAATACCCGAATTGCTATGGTGCATTATGCCAATTTCTCTGAAACTTTTGGCTATTAGTTTATTGCGCGGTTTTGACGTATAATCGTCCGTAAACAAATTTTCGAGGTTTGTTTTATCGTATAATTTTCCGGGATTGTAAAATTCTATTCGGTCGTCGAAAATCTTTATTACGCTCGGCGAACTTTCTCTATAATCGCGGTGAATTATCATATTCAAAACAATTTCGCGAATTGCCGTTTGCGGATAATTAAAAATTACGTGCTTTTTTATAAACGCGATAATTTCTTCCAATTCCTGAAACAAATCCGTGTTTAGCGATACGGAAGCGATAGCGCTGCCGTCGTTTTTAATGCGCGAAATTTGGACGTCGCTGAACAGGCAATAATCCTTTACAAACATAAGATACGCGCCGAAAGTGATTTTGTTGTATCTTAAAATTTCCATTTTGTTAAGAAGTTCCGTGTCCGATAATTGCGCTATTCCGATTTTTCTGTTGTTTCTTATTTTGTTCGCAAAAGTTTCTATTTTTTCTCGCGACAAATCGAGTTTCGTGTGATTCGGGTCGATATAAAAATCCCAAGAGGAATTTATCGTTTTCAAATGTTCGTCGGCGATTTCGACCGCGCTTAACAAATGATTTAGATTGTTTATTCGCTTGAAAAATCGCCCGCGCGTCGATACGGGTTTTACGGGATATTCGTCTATTGACAGCGCCGCAATTTCTTTTCCGCCGACGTTTAACGTTTCGACTTCGGGAATTATTTGCGGTTCGGTTTCGTTTTTAATTTCGTTTACCCAATTTTGAACGGTGTCTTTTTCTATGTTTATTCCCTGCGGTTTTCCGTTGTCGCTGACTCCGATAAAAACCGTTCCGCCGCTTGCGTTTGCAAAAGCCGTAAGCGTTTCAATAACGTCCTTATTGAAAGAACTTTTAAACTCGGCGGTTAAACTTTCGGTAATAGGAAGTTTATTCATCTTTCAGTTCTCCATACTTTTTCGTATAAAATACTATTTGTACAAAACAAAATTGAGAAAATTATATATCTATTTCGCTAAAATTTCAATAATTTCTAAACATTAAACATTAAAACGTTAAAAAAAATAAAAAATTTTCACAAAAAATCACAAAAATAACAAAAAACACTTGACATTTAAAAAAATATGTTGCATAATATATATGAAAGCGGGTAATAATACCCGACAAACTAAAAAAGGAGAAAATATAATGAAAAATAATAAAATTTGCAATTTTAACGATTTTTGTACATCTTTGGTGTGCGACGCATTATATTTTATTCTTATGA
>WRFX01000080.1 GCA_009787445.1 Chitinivibrionia bacterium
CTACCCTCTCGTACCTTATTATTCATAAGAATAAAATATAATGCGGTACGTACCAAAATAGCGAAATTATTTTGAATTTTTAAAATTTTGTTTTTCATACCGTATTTTCCTTTCATTCTGTTTTGTTTGTTTTTTGGCAAGTTTTGCGTTAAATTTTGGGAGTAAAATAATATTTGTTTTGGGGAAAATGCCGAAAAATTCACAAAAACTTGAATTTTTTACAAAATACTCCCAATATTCTTTGAGAAATAAATTATTTTACTCAAAAAAATTAAGGAAAAAATTATGACGATAATAATACCCGACGACTATCACGCAAAAGAAGCGTTGCAGCAAAGGCGAATAATATGTATGCCCGAAGCGATTGCGCACAAACAGGATATTCGCCCGCTGCGTGTAGGAATTTTAAATATTATGCCCGAAGCGGAAAATTACGAATTTAATCTTTTGTTTCCGCTTGGAAGAAGCATTTTGCAAATAGAACCGATTTGGATAAAACTCCACAGCCACGAATATTTAAGTTCCGACACCGACCATTTGGCGAGAAATTACGTTCTCTTTGAAAACGCGGTTAAAAACAAACATTTGGACGGACTTATAATAAGCGGCGCGCCCGTCGAACATTTGCCGTTTGAGCAGGTAAAATATTGGGAAGAATTGCTTAAAATAATGGATTTCGCCCGAAAAAATATCGCTTCTACGCTTGGAATTTGCTGGGGCGGACTCGCTTTGGCAAAATATTTGGGAATACCGAAATTTGATTACGAAGAAAAATTATTCGGCATTTTTGAAACTACAAATATTTGCAAATCTCACAAAATAACCGGCGAAATGGACGATATTTATTGGTGTCCAAACAGCAGACACGCGGGAATTTTAGACGAAGAGTTAGAAAACGCGCAAAAAAGCGGAATAATAAATCTACTCGCCCACTCAAAAGAAGCGGGATACGTTATTTTTGAATCGAGCGACGAAAGATTTCTTATGCACTTGGGACACTTTGAATACGACGCGGACAGATTGGCGATGGAATACAAAAGAGATATAGAAAAAGGACGCGGAAACGTAAAAATGCCTAAAAACGTGGATTTAGACGCTCCCGTTAATCGATGGAGAGCGCAAAATCTTGAATTTTTTACGCAATGGATTAGATATATTTACGAAAAAACGCCTTTTTAATTAAATTTTCGCATTTTTTCGTATTTTAAGTTTTGCATAAATTATTTTCACAACAATTAAGGATAGGATTTTACTATGTTTAACATTTATAACGATAATGAAAGTTTGCAAATTCTCGTCGTTGACGACGAAAGAAGCGTTCTCGATATGCTTGCCAACGCGCTTGGAAGATTGTATTCGATACGGTCGGCGACAAATGTTTCCGATGCGGTAAAGATACTTGAAAGCCAAAGCGTCGGCGTTTTAATTACGGATTTAAGTTTAGCGGGAGAATCGGGAACTTCGCTCGCAAAAATTGCAAGAAAAATAGACCCAAACATAGAAATTATATTTATTACCGGACACGCCGACGTAGAAAGTTCAAGAATAGCGCTTGATTTGGGAGTCGTGGCATATATGACGAAACCAATAGACATTATGGATTTATTTTCCACCGTAGAAAAAGCGTTGCACGCCCGCCGATTCAGCGTAAAGGCGCGATATTTTTCCGAAATGATTTTGCACGGCGTAAAAGAATTGGACAATCATATAAGACAAATCGTTTGGGGATATCATTTTGTCCAGCGGATAAATCAGGCGATAGACGTGCGCGATACGGTGCGTTTGATTTTGACCGAACTTTCAAAAGTTATGAACGCAAAAGTTATAATTATGGGAATAAACTGCCTCGATTATACGGACATATACGCATTCTCTTCAAAAGGAGTAATAAATCAGGACACGGTTATAAATCTTTTGGGCGGATTTTGGAAAATGGAAATGTCGAAAGCAAAATTTTCGCTCGCAAAAGTTCGCAACAAAGATTATGAAATAACCATTTTTGAAAACGAAAACGAAGAAAAATTTTCGCCTTACGGAAATTCCTGTTCCATAACAAATTCAATTCCGATATTCGGCGAAGAAATCGGATTTATTTCGGTTTATCACGACATAAATACCGAAATGGAAGAAGAAGAAGAGGGCTTGTTCAACATACTTCCGCCGCTTATCGCTCCCGCAATTTATCGCGGACATTTAGAAAGAAAATCGCGGCATTTGGCTAATATGGACGGACTTACGGGAGTCGCAAACCGAAGAACTTTCCACGAATTTTTAGAAAAAGAAATTATGCGAGCCGCCCGTACCAAAACCGATATGTCGTATTTGATGATAGACATCGACTTTTTTAGAAAATTAAACGACAATTACGGACATATCGCAGGCGACGACGTTTTGAAAAAAATCACCGAAGTAATTTCGTCAATCATTAGAAATTACGATTTGCTTGCGCGATTCGGCGGCGAAGAATTTACCGTAATTCTTCCCGACAGCGACATAGACGGCGCCGTTAAAATAGCCGAAAGAATAAGAGAAACAATAGAAAAAACAACTGTCGTCGCAGTCGATAAAAACATAAATTTCACCGTAAGTATTGGCGTTTCAACTTTCAAAGGTAAAAGCGGAGAAGAAGATATTTCAAGAGACAAAAAACTTATCGCCGCGACCACCGAAAAACTTTTGAGAACAGCCGACGTAGCGATGTCGGCGGCAAAGCAAAACAATAGAAATTGCATATTTTATTTTGACGACGAAACAAACGCTCCCGTACTTTTCAAAGAAAAAACCAAATAAAACATTTATAAATTATGGACGCTTCACTTCCGAAAATTACAGTTATATCAGGCAATAATCCGTTTGAAATGCGCAACGCAAAGGGCGCGTTTATAGAAAAAGCCGAAAAATTGTACCCCAACAATACAAGCGAATTTTTTGACGGTTCGGGCGAAATTTCGTTTTGGGAATTTATTCAAAAAATTTCAATGCATTCGATGTTCGGCGATATAAAATTTTTGTTCATAAATCACGCGGAAAGCAAAGAAGTTCTTGCGGATAAACAACATTACGATGCGTTTGAAAAAACGTTGCAAGTTTGCATAGACGAAGTTTTTATTTTTGTGGAAGTCGATACGGACGACGGCGAAAAAACGTCGAAAAATTATTTTTCCGCCGCCGAATTATCGCAAAACTTAAAAGAACTTTCGCAAAAAATCGGCGGAAGTTTCACGCAATTTTCGGCGATAAGAGAATACGAAATTCCAAAATGGATTGTAGGAAAAGTTCGCGAATATTACGACAGATACATAAGCGAAAAAGCCGCCGAACTTCTCGTAAATTTAAGCGGCGCGGATTTGGGAGTTTTAGACGGAGAATTGCGCAAAATCGACGCCGCGCTCTCCCCCAAAAAAGAAATTACCGAAGCCGATATTTACGAACTCACGGGCAACAACAGACAAATTACGGCGCAGGAAATCGCGCAATTTATAGGTTTGCGCAAGTGGAACAATGAAGCGTCGGCGGCGTTTGATAATTTTGCCGAAAAAGACGGACAATTTGCTATACCTTTTTTGTCGGAATTGTATAGAAGATTTTGGATTTTGCTTAAAATCCGTTTGTTTGCCGAAGAAAATCGCGCAAAAGTAAACACTTATTTCGACAAAAAAATAGACCGCGAAACAAAAAACGCCGTCGTTTTTGAAATAGGCGTCGCTTGCGGAGTGCTGAAAGAAACGCAAAAAAACGCGGTTTTTCCTATGATGATAAAACCGCAACTTATTGAACAGGCAAGAAATTATTCAAAAGAACAATTTTACGAAATAATAAAAATAATAGCCCAATACGACCGCGATATAAAAAACGGCGAAATAAAATTGGATTTTCAAAAAGAAGCGATTAAGGATTTATGCCGAAAAATCGCGAGTATGGAAAATTAAAATGCGAATTTTTTCGCGAGTCGAATACGACGGAACAAATTTTTTTGGATGGCAAACGCAGCCGAATAAAATTTCCGTGCAAAAAGAATTGCAAAACGCGATTTCGCAAATTGTCGGCTGTCAAATTTCTATTGTCGGGGCGGGAAGAACGGACGCGGGCGTTCACGCGAAAAATCAAGGATTTCACTTCGATATTCCCGACGAAATTCAAAACAAAATATTAGATTTCGATAAATTTTCGTATCAAATAAATTCGGTTTTGCCGCAAACGATAGCGGTTTTTGGAATGCAAAAAGTTTCAAACGATTTTCACGCAAGATTTTGTGCTATCGAGCGGACTTATCATTATTATATTTCGTTAAAAAAAAATCCGCTTTCGTTTAATTATGCGGTATTTTTCGGATATAAATTGAATTTGGAGAAAATAAAAAACGAACTAAAAAGCATAATTGGAACGCATTCGTTTGAATCGTTTTGCTCGTCGAACAATCAACTCGACAACTTTTTTTGCGCGATAAATTTTGCGGACATCATAAAAACAAACGACGATTTTTTTTATATAAAAATATCCGCGAACAGATTTTTGTACAATATGGTTCGCTCGATAGTCGGAACGCTTGTGGATATTTCGCGGGGAAAGATAAATTTATCGCTTCTTGAAATTATTGCGAAAAAAAACAGAAAATTTGCGGGTACAACCGCGCCTGCAAAAGGGCTTGTTTTGGAAAATGTGCGGTATGAAAAATTTTAAGAAAAAGTATGCGTTTTTTTACTTTGAAACAAATACAAATATTATTTTAACCTGTAATAATATTATGAAAGGTAAATAATGAGAGTAATTAGAGTTATTAAAGAAGCGATAAAAATATTTTTTCATCGACGTTTATTTTTATCGTTCAGAAACATTTTTTTCAACGCGAAAGGAAATCGCAGATTAAAATACATAGAAATTCATCTTGCCGAACATTGCAACCTGAATTGCGCGTATTGCCTTCATAATTGCCCCGTCGCCGACAAAAGTTTTCCCGATATTGCGCAATTCGAGAAAGATTTTATTAAACTCCAAAAATTAACCGACGGACATATCGACACAGTTAAGTTGCTCGGCGGAGAACCGCTTTTGAATCCGGATATAACGCGCTTTATGGAAATTTCTCGCAAATATATTCCTCACGGCAAAATTATGGTGGTTACAAACGGAATTTTACTGACGCAAATGAACGAAGAATTTTGGACTACCGCAAAAAACAACAATATTTCCGTATTTATAAGCAAATATCCGATAAAATTGGATATGAAAAAAATTTTGAAAACGGCAAAAAAATATAAAGTCAATTTGGAAATACGCAAAAGCAGCGGTTTTTTTGTAGTTCAAAAATACGATACGACAGGAAAACGAAATAATTTAACGGCGTATAAAAATTGCGGCGCGAAAGATTGTACGTTTCTTAAAGACGGGAAAATATATCTTTGCGCGGAGATTTTTTGTTCAAAATATTTGCAAACGGCTTTTAACGTTAATTTTTCAATATCCCAAAACGATTTTCTCGTGTTAGACGAAATAAATAATTTACGGGAAATATCGGATTTTATTTCTCGTCCCGCGCCGTTTTGCAGATATTGCGCAAGCGAGGAATCTAAATGGCAACGCTGGAAGATAAGCGAGAAGAAAAAAGAAGATTGGATTTTGTAACAAACCGTTTTTACGTCCATTCTTCCATAGTTTTTTTTGAAACGCCCCACGGAATTCCAAATTCCGTTTTTTCCGCCGCGCAATATCTGCAAAACGGTATGGGTTTCGCCAAAAAATCCCTTATTTCTTTTATGCTTTCCGCTTTGTATATGTCTATGGAATCATTATCGGATACTTGTAAATTTTGCCCGAAATGCTTATTGAAATAATGAATATACGGAATTGTCGGACAAGTGTAAAGCCGTCCTTTCGACAAATATATGCAACTGTTTGATTTGTAACACAATCGAAAACTTTTTTTAGGATTATGTTTGCCGTCAAGGTCGAGAACGCTGTGATACGACGTTTTTAAGTCGCCTCCCCAATACTTCAATTTTATACCGTAATTGCGCGCTAATTCGTCGATTTTTTTATAATCCAATTTAACGGGATATTTGGTAACAATAATTTTAACGTTGTTTTCGCGACAGCAGTTCCAAAAATTTTCGAACTGTTTCGCAAGCAATATTCCATTCGTAACTATTGACAAAACGACGTTTTTTGCAAAACAGGTTCTCGTCGTTTCAATAATTTTTATTATATCGGGATTAAGAAGCGGTTCTCCGCCGAGCAATGAAACTTCGCCTATTTTTCCGTCGGTGAGTTTTGCAATGCGTTCGCAATCCTTTTTATATTGTTCAAAATCCAAAAAAACTTCTTGCGCCAAAGGCGAAAAATTATCGCAATGCTTACAATTTAAGTTGCAGTGGTCGGCGACGTGCACCAAAAAGACAAAATTACGACTGCGCTGTTTAACGTGCCTCACAAACGACAAAACATATACTACTATTTTTTGCGGTATAATTCCTTTGCTCACCATTGCTTTAATAAAATTTTTTATTATCAATTTTCTACTCCTTTTATACAAAACCGCATAAAAATACATTATTTTACGTACCGAAGTGAAGAAATATAATATTTTACTTTAAAAAAGGAGATAAAATTATACCGTAAAAATCATTGCGGAATTATGTTTTTTCGGTAATTTGAAAAATAACTATGAAATATAAAATTTTTATCGCGGGAATGTATTACAATCCCGGCGGAATAGAGAAAATTACTTTCGACTATGTTTCCAGAATAAAAAATGAAAACATTGATTTTTCTTTTCTGAACATTTACGACAAAATATGTTATCAGGACGAATTGGAAAAGATTGGCTGTAAAGTTTTTTCTCTGCCTAATCCAAAAAAAAAGATTTTTACTTTTATTCGGGAGTATATGAAATTATGTAAAAATGAAAAATTTGACGTAATTCACATAAATATGCTTTCGGCGGCGAATATTTTGCCGCTTTTGTGCGCAAAATTTTGCGGTTGCAAAAATATAATCGTTCATTCTCACAACAGCGGAACCGTTCGTTTTTATCGTCATATTTTACATTTCATAAACAAACGTTTTATCAAATTACTCGCGAATAATTATTTTTCGTGTTCTAACGTCGCGGCAAAATTTATGTTCGGAAACGAAAAAAACGTTAAAATTATTCGAAACGCAATCGATATTTCAAAATATAAATTCGACGAGGAAAATCGCAAAAAAGTTCGAGATAAATTAAATTTGCCGCAAAATTCGCTTATAATCGGTCATATAGGAAGGTTTGAAAAGCAAAAAAATCATCCGTTTTTGATAAATATTTTTAAGGAAATCAGCGAAAAAAATGAAAACGCATTTTTATTATTGGTCGGAATCGGTTACGCCATGGAAGACGTTAAAAAACTTGTCGAACAACAAAAACTTTCAAACAAAGTAATTTTTTACGGCAAATCGGATAACACGTCGCAAATTTATTCGGCTTTGGATTTGTTTTTACTGCCGTCGTTTTTTGAAGGTTTGCCGCTTGTAGGAATAGAAGCGCAATGCAACGGACTTCCGATTCTTGCGTCGACAAAAATTTCAAAAGAAATGCAAATTACAAATTTAGTTTATTGGCTTAATTTGCGCGACGGAAAACAAAAATGGGCTGATAAAGCGCGGGAAATTCTATCAAAAACTTACGAAAGAAACGATTACGCAAAAGAAGTCGAAAAAGCGGGATATTGCATAAAAACGGAAGCGAAAAAACTTGCGAATTTATACGAGGAGATAAAATGATACCGAAAAAAATTCATTACTGCTGGTTAAACGGTTCCGAATTGCCCGACAAAATTAAGAGATACGTGCAAACCTGGAAAGATATAATGCCCGATTACGAACTTGTTTTATGGGACGAAAATAAATTCGACGTAAATTCCGTTCCGTTTGTAAAAGAAGCGATTGCGGCTAAAAAGTGGGCTTTCGCGTCGGATTATATTCGTCTGTACGCGGTTTATACCGAAGGCGGAATTTATATGGACACGGACGTTTTCGTCCAAAAAAAATTCGACGATTTTTTAAGCGACGACTTTTTTTCCGCCGTCGAATATTTTTCAATGTATATTCAAAATAAAAACAAAGTATATGTTTACGAAGACGGAAGCGTAATCCAATATATTCAAGGAATTACTATGTTGTCCGCCGTATTTGGCGCAGTATCGGGACATCCGTTTTTGAAAGATTGTATGGATTGGTACAAAAACAAGCATTTTTCCCCGACAAAATACAACGCTCTATCTCCCGACGTTTTGGCGACAATCGCTCAAAGATACGGATTTAGATATAAAAACGAAGAACAAAATTTATCGCAAAATATGAAAATATATCCTTCTCAAATTATAGCGTCAAACGTTTGGGATTTTTCAAAAGACGCGCACGCGATTCATTGTTGCGAGGGAAGTTGGCTGAATATTCCGTTTTTAATAAAAATTACCAGAAAAAATAATTTTTTAAGAAAATTATTCAAAAAACCTCCGATAATAAAAGATTTGTATTCTTACGTTAAAAGCAAACTATAATTTAAATTTCACAAAAAATAAATACCCCAATATCGGAACGGATAAAAATACGATTGAAACAAGCGCGTTTTTTGCAAAATCGAAATAATTTTTAATATCCGAAATCACAAAATTCGACAAAATAAAATACCCCGCGCAATACCAGATTCCAAATACAATAATTTTTGCGAAAGTCGCCGATAAACTGTTATGAACAATATGTCTCGACGAATAAATTATCATATCCAGCGTCCTGTACGAAAAACTGCAAACGGCGCCGAGTAAAACGCCCGTAAAGCCCAATTTAATTACAAAAAATATACTCGCAAAAATGTTAATAACCGCTTCGGCGACGGACCGCCATTTCGTCTGTTTGAAATGTCCCGCCGAAACGACAAACATATCCGAAGGATTTCGTATTTTGCTCATTACACCCACAATCGCAAACAACGCCGCAAGCGTCGGCTGAATGTAGTTCGCGTCGGTCATATTTACGGTGTAAATTCGCATAAAAGGAATCGTAAAAATCAACGCGCAAGTATAGCCGATTCCAATTAAGGAAAAATATACGGTTTCATATTTTCCATATATTTTCTTTAATTTTTCGGGATTGTTTTCCGCTATAAATCTTCCGAAAAAACCTTGCATTCCATCGAAAAACGTGTCGATTAACTGACCGACGGCAAAAAATATCAGCGCGTAAATCGAGTATATGCTGACTTCTTTAAGCGAACATAATACGGTAAGTAAAATCAACGGAGAATTTGCGACGACCATTCCGCAAAAATGATGATACATAACGTCCCATCTTTGTTCAAGCGTATTTTTTTCAAATTTTGTTTTGAGATTTATAAACGGATAAGTTTTGCGAACATAAATTAAAACTAAAATATTATTCAAAACAAAAATAAAAACCGAAATAAATTTAACAAACAGCAAAGAATTGCCGTTTTCAATAAGAATTATAGAAACCGTTGTGTTTATTATTAAGGCGATTATTTTGAAAATTCCCATAATGAAATATTTTCTGTCGGCGACAAGCAGCGCCCTATATTTTCCTATAACGAAAAAATCGATAATTCCGTTAAAACTTATAACTAAAACCATAAGACCCGCAGTCGGTTTATCGATATCTTCTCCCGCGATTATAAACGGATAAACAAATATCAAAAGCAAAATCATAAAAGTAAAAATCAATCCGGATTTTGAATAAAAATTTTGCGTCGCCGCTAAAATCGAATTTATTTTATTTTTATCGTTATCGTAAATCGGTTTTACCAAAGCCGCAATACTCGCCGCGCTGATTCCCGACCCCATAACCGTCAAATACGCGATAAACTGCGAAATCGAAACGACCATTCCGTTTTGCGTAGAACCGTAAGCCGCAATAATCAAAGGCGGCAAAATAAATCCCGCTATTGCGGTCAATATCTGAACCGAAATATTAACCGCGACATTTCTTATTATCGCCGTATTCAAGTTTTTTTATTCCCGGAAAAACGGGTAAAAAACGCTAATATAGTTTTCAGTATCGCGTTCCCGCCAAAACCCGTTCTTTCCCGTATCGTAACGCAAACTTTATCTTCAAGTTTTTTGTCGATAATGCCGTTTTTATTCATTCGAGAGACAATTTCTTTCAGATACGAAGTTCTTGTCGCATATTTCCAAAACGCTTCAAAATGCGGTATATAATACCAAACTGCATACGGTTTGAAATGTATTATTTTCGGCTCTTTTTGCGCCTGCAAATATTGCGCGAACAAATTTTGCGGCAGATATTTCGCGTATTGGTCAAACATATAATCCCAACTTTTGTGGATATTAAATATTTTTCCTTCCGCTAAAACGTTTATGATATCCTGGTCGTGAACCTGCCATTTTCGCGAAAATATTTTATCGATAATATCTTGCATTGAGTATGTTTCTCTAAATTTTTTGCAATTTATCAAAAGCATACCCGCGTTTATATAATTTTCAGGATTTTTCATACAGGAAACGACCTCGAATATTTTTTTCCACTCGCGCGTTTTAACTTTTTTCGGCGCAAAATACCAGGACGCCGCCGGATCGAATGTTCCTCCCACAAGACAATCGGAAATATCGATATCGAACAACTGCGAAATATCGACCAAACAAATCATATCGCCGTCCAAATAAATCACCTTTTCCAAATCGGGAAATATATAAGGAATAAAAAGCCGAAAATACGTTTCAGCCGTTACGTGTCTCGACACAAAAAAATCGTAATCTTTAATATGCGGCGACATATCCGCAAAATTTAGCGAAAAATTAGAAAATAAACTTATTTGTTTTCGCAATGTTTCCATAGTTTCGTTTTTTATATCTCTGTGCAAAATATAAAAATCGTATTTTCGTTCTTTTTGCGCGTTTTCCATTATCGACTGCGCCATTACGGAAACATAAGGCATATAATTGTCGTTTGACGAAAAGAAAATCGCTACGTTCATAAATTCTCCTTTTTTACGTAAAAATAATAACTTTTTATCGTCTCCCGCAAGTAAAAACGGCGGATTTTATACGTTATAACGCATAAAATTTTTATCCTTTTTATAAACGGCGCATTGTATTTTATGAAAAAGTAACGGCAGGAATGCGTAATTAGGAGAAGAAAATAATATGAAAAAAACAATCGCAATAGCGTGCGGCGACATTACGCAACTCGGCGGAATAGAAAGAGTCGTTTGTAATTTTTCCGAAAATCTGATTGAATTTGGAGGATACGACGTAATAATAATAAGCGTAAATTCAAACGAAGGTTTGCCGACGTATAATTTATCGTCAAAAGTAAAACTTATACATTTGGGGATTAAAAAATCAAAAAGTTTGCTTAAACGTTGTTTTTCGTATATAGGAGCGGTTAAAAATATTTGTGAAATTTGCCGTAAAAATTATGTGGATATAATTATAGGAACAGCCGCCGGTCTAAATATAATTTTGTACTTTGTGAAAAAAAAGAACCTTATAAAAATAGCGTGCGAACACAGCAATTACGATTATCTGGCATTTTATGCGTCATTGGTACGCAGATTTGTTTATACAAAACTTAACGCCGTAGTTCTTTTAACACAAAAGGACGCCGAAAACTATAATTTCTGTAAAAACGCAACCGTAATTCCGAATACGTTCTTCTCGCATACAAAAAGTTTTTCCGATTTACAAAATAACGTCGTTATGTCTGCGGGAAGATTTCATAAAGTAAAAGGATTTGATTTGTTGATAGAATCCGTTTCTTTAATAAAAGATAAATGCGCCGATTGGAAATTCAAGATTTTCGGCGACGGAGACGAAAAAGAGAATTTGGTAAAAATGGTCGTTCAAAAAAACTTGGAAAACATTATTGAAATTATGCCCGCTACAAAAAATATAGAAAAAGAATATTGTAAATCAAGCATATACGTGTTGTCTTCCAGACACGAACCTTTCGGACTTGTTTTGTTGGAAGCGAAATCTTGCGGATTACCGATAGTTTCTTTTGATTGCCCCAACGGTCCCGCCGAAATTATTCGAGACGGGATTGACGGAATATTAGTAAAAAACGGAGACGTCGAAGCCCTGTCGCAAGCGATACTGAAACTTATTGAAAATCCCCGATTAAGACGACAATACGGACAAGAAGCGATAAAAGACGTTGAAAGGTTTTCGCCGAAACGTGTTTTTGAAATGTGGGAAAAACTGTTTGCCGACTTGATAAAGGAGCGATAATTATTTTTCGGTTCAATCATAAGTTAAGCAAAAACGTCGGATTTTATACTTTAAAAAGCATAAAATTTTTAGAAGAAGAAACAATATCGCATAATTTACAAATTTCAATATCGTTTCGCATATTATCGCGAATTTTTTCTAAAATTTTTATATGCTTTTCGCCGTACCAAATTTCTTCAAGCGTTTGTTGTTCAACATTGCCGAGAGTAATTTTTCCCAACGCGTCGTTGCAACACAAACTTACGCCGCAATCCGCCCGAATTATCAGTTGATGAAACGGAAGAAAACACTGCGCGTCGACCGAATTCTTTCGCCGGG
>WRFX01000081.1 GCA_009787445.1 Chitinivibrionia bacterium
TATACATTATATAAATGGCGCATTGTATTTTATGAGAAAGTAAAGGGGAAAAATATGAAAAAATTGAAACTTTTTAAACGCTTAACTTATCTTGAACCTTTAATATTTCAGCATCAGTGGACTGGTATTGACAACGGCTTGAATGTTTTACAGAATTACGGAACTCTTAGCGAAGTAATGAACGTTTACGATACTCCGCTTTATTATTTTGAAAGAAATAGAGATTAAATACCCCATTTAGCCCCAAACAATAAAGTATTTTCACTGAAAAAAGGAATTGCTTATGAACGCAAAAAAAATTTATACTATAGACGAAATTAAAAAAAAACTTTATTCCGTCGCCCAAAAATATAATGTTGAGCGCATATATTTATTTGGCAGTTACGCAAGAGGCGAGGCAAAAGCAAAAAGCGATATAGATTTAAGAATCGACGGAGATTTAAATTTCGGATATATAAAATATTTTGGAATGTGCGGCGATTTTCAAAAAAAATTTCGCAAACGACTCGATTTAATTACAACCGACGGATTGGACAATAAATTTTTAAAAGCGATAGAAAAAGAAGAGGTGTTAGTTTATGGCAGTTAGTCAAAGAGATATTTCCGCAATAGAGCATATTATAAAATATTGCGATGAAATAGAGCAAGCGCTTACTCGTTTTGGCAAAGAATTGAAAACGCTGCAAAACGATTCCGTTTTCAAAAACGCAATGGCAATGTGCGTTTTGCAAATCGGCGAATTAACCACTCATTTTTCAAAAGAATTTTCAAAAGAATACGACAAAATAAATTGGAAAGAAATTAAAACTATGCGAAATATTGCCGCGCATAATTACGGAATATTCAGCGCAAAGGTTTTGCACAAAACTATGATAGAAGATATTCCAAAATTAAAAACCTATTGTGAAGATATTCTTAAACAAACCTTAAAAAGCGAAAACGACAAAAATTATAAATGAAGCCGCAATATATTACTGCGACATCGGCGGCTATCTTTTTCGCGAAGAAAAATTTGGCTTTTTAAGAAAAAGTTGTTTTTTGCGAAAAATATACCATTAATCACAACAATAAAGTATTTTTGCTGAAAAAAGGAAAAAATGGAAAAGAAAAGCGTTTACATAGAAACTACAATTCCGAGTTTGGTAACGGCGCGACCGAGTAGTAACATTATAGAATTATCGCGTCAATATGTTGCTAAAAATTTTTGGGAAAACGAACGGCATAAATATGACCTGTGTATAAGCCAATATGTCGTTAAAGAATGTGAAAAAGGTGATGAAGTTGCGGCAAGAAGACGACTTGACTTATTAAAAAATATTCGGCTTTTGCCTGTAACAACGCAAGCCGAAAAACTTGCGGAAGAATATTTTGAATTTTTAGAAATACCGCAAAAAGCAAAGACGGATTGCTTTCATTTAGCGGTATGCGTTATGAATGAAATAGATTTTTTGATAAGTTGGAATATGACGCATTTGGGAAGACCAACGTACAAAAAAATAGTTTCATTTAACGAACATCGCAACTTATGGTTGCCTGAATTGTTGACCCCCGATGTGTTTATGGAAGTTATGGAAGAAGAAAGAAAGGAGGAACAAAATGGAGAAGTATAAAGAATTGGAAGACACGGTTGCAGAAGTGTATCGCAAACGCGAATCTATTATGAAAGAGTTTAATTACGACCCCAAGGCGTATCATAAATATTTGCGCGAAACTAAATACGAGGTAGAGAAAGCGGGTTTTCGCTACTTTACGGAAACTGAGCTGGCTGGATTAAGAAAATCGCACAGCCGCGACAACAAAAAAGTAAAATGACAAATAAACCTGACATTTTTGTGTGAAAAAACCTTAAAAAGCGAAAACGACAAAAATTATAAATGAAGCCGCAACATATTACTGCGACATCGGCGGCTATCTTTTTCGCGAAGAAAAATTTGGCTTTTTAAGAAAAAGTCGTTTTTTGCGAAAAATACCCCATTTACCCCAAACAATAAAGTATTTTTACTGCGATAATTGCCGAAAAACAAGGAGTTTTTTTGAGTATTACTGCCGCGCAAAGATTTCGTCTTGGCGTATTCGTCGTGATTTCCATTGCGGCGATATTCGCGCTTTTGATTGTCGGAATCGGCGTAAAATTCTCAAAACAAACGTCGCGCTACTATTCGGAATTTATGGGCGAATCGCTTTCGGGACTCACAAAAGGAATGGACGTAAAATTTAGAGGAATCCCCATAGGAAAGGTCTCGGCGATAAGTTACGACCCCAAAGATTTAAGCAAAGTTCGCGTAGAATTTGAAGTCGAAAAAGAATTTCCTATGAAAAAAGATATGATTGCCGAAACGGGAATGAGCGGAATTACCGGACTTAAATACATAGAAATTATGGGCGGAACAAACGAAGCCGCGCTTTTGCCTCCAAATTCGCTTATTCCGTCGCGACCGTCGCTTTTTGGAACGTTGAGCGACAAAGCCGAAAGCATTTTGGCAAACGTCGAAGAATTGCTGAAAAACCTGAACACCGTAACAAACAGAGACAGTTTGGAAGATTTATTTATCACTTTCAGAAACGTGAAAGAATTGACGTCGAACGTAAATGAAGCGAGCGTAGATTTAGTTGAAAAATTTGATTCCATAGTAACCAGCATAAACAATATGACGACCGTAATGGAACAGTTGGTAAACGATTTTTCAGAAAAAGGACATTTGTTCGATATTATGGTAAATTTGGATTCTACCGTAATTTCGCTAAACGATTTGGCGAAAAATTTCGGTTTGACTTTTAGTCAAAGCCGCGAAGATTTTGGCGCGACTTTGCAGGATTTACGACAAACTATGGAAAATCTCGACGAACTTTCGGGAATGTTAGTCGAAAATCCGTCGCTACTTTTATACGGAACTCCGCAGAAAAAAAGGAAAATAAAATGAAAAGAAAAATTTTTATAATTTTGACGTTTTTTTTAATTTTTATCGCCGTTTTGGGCTGCGTAAAACAACTTACAAAACAATTTTATATGCTAAATTACGACCCCAACAAATTGTCGCCAAGAAATTCGGCAAATCCTTATCCGATAATTATTCGCCTGCGACCGCTTTCAATAGAAAAAGCGTACACAAAACCGAATATAGTTTATCGCCAAAGCGCTTGGGAATTTGATTATTATACGGACCATTTATGGGCGGTTCGTCCAGCGGATATGATAACGGATTTACTATTTAGACATTTGGAAAAAATAAAATTGGTGGAAACTCTTGTGCGCCGTCTCGATGAAAAAGGAACGCCCGATTACGAACTTACGGGAACGATTTTGGCGATAGAAGAATATAACAACAAGGACGAGTGGTATGCGCATTTAACAATTTCGTTCGTTTTATTGGATTTTAAGACGGGAACAGCCGTTTACAGCCGCGTGTTCGAAAAAAATAAGCCCGTCGCAAGCAAAACGCCGCTTGAAGTTGTAAAAGTACTTTCGGAAGCAACGGATATGATAGCTTCGGAATTAATGGAAGATTTAGACAACGTTTTATACAGAATTACGCAAAAACCCGTAAGCGCGGAAATCGAAGTCGAAGAAAAATAATGAAAAAAATAATTGCAATATCGATATTTGCCGCGTTTGCGATATTTGCCGCGCCGCCGCCCGATGTTCCCGGCGTTACTATAACCGACGAAATGTATTTTCTTCATATCACAAAAGACGCGCCGACGTCGAGAGTTGAAAACGACAAAGAATCGTCGAAAAACGATGAAAATAAACGAAATACCGTTCCTATTTACGAACAAATAGCAAAAGACACGACCACTATTCAATTCGGCAAGGGAGCGGTTTTTGTGCAAAGAATGAGCGAAGAAGGAAATATTGAGCCGAACTTTTATATTTACGACGACAAAAACGAGCGAATAGAAGTCGGCGAAACGGGAAAAAAAATAAATTTGTCGCCCGGAAGATACAGATTGGAAATTATAGACAAAACGCCGTTTAATATTATTAGAAATTTTGAAATTATAGAAGCAAAAATTACGCCCGTAATACCGAATTGGAGCGCCGCAAGAATAGAAGTCGTGGACGTAAACGGAGTTCCTGTTCGCGGCAATTACGAATTGGCTTGCCTCGACCCGCTTACGTCGATGGGCAGAGGAAACGGACGCGATATAAATTTGGCGCAAGAATTGCTAATTTGGTATTTGCCCGTCGGATATTACAAAATATTCGGAGTCGGTTCCACGCTTAACGCAATAGATAACTTTTTAACTTTTAGAATAGTGCAAAACGGAGAATATCTTAAACTTACGGTCGTTCAGGATTCCACAGAAAGAATTTTAGGCGGCGGCACGCTTTTGGAAGACATAATGTACGAAAAAAAGCGCAGCAACTGGTCGCATTCCATAAACGTCGGCGGAAGTATGGATTTCAACTATTACAGCGACGACCTTGTGGATACCGTTTCAAATATTACAAATTTTTCGCTTTTAATTTACGACCGTTTGCATTACAAAAAAAACAAACTTGAATTTACGAATTTAATCAAATTAGACGCGGGACTTTTAATAGAGGGCTTTGACTTTAC
The DNA here is from genome assembly GCA_009787445.1 of Chitinivibrionia bacterium. Taxonomy (GTDB): domain Bacteria; phylum Fibrobacterota; class Chitinivibrionia; order Chitinivibrionales; family Chitinivibrionaceae; genus WRFX01. The sequence continues at coordinate 4,563 of WRFX01000081.1, forward strand.
GACTTTGCGGGCGACCAACGACGAATTGCGCGTAAATTCGCTTTTTACGTATCGACTTTTTCCGCGAATCGGACCTTATTGGCGCGGCGAATTTATATCGTCGCTTTTAACGAGAACGGCAAAATTTAGCGAAGAATCGATAAGAAACGAAAACGCGCGAAACTTTTTTATTTTTTACGACAAAGTTCCCGACATAATTGACGACAACGCACAAACAAGAATAGACAGCGTTTCTACGTCTTTTAGAACATTGCCGATTCTTTCGCCCATTCAACTTCAAGCGGGCGGCGGAGTAAATATTCAAATTTTCAAAAATCAAATTTTGGATTTGCGCTTTTTGAACGGTTTGGGAGTAGAATACGAAAAACAATGGGACGCTTGGAAAACGGTATCCGAAAGCGGACTAAAATTTGACTCGACGAGCAATATTTTCAAAAACGTATATAATTCCAAAGATATTGAAAGAATAATTTTAGAAAGAAGCGACGCGCAAAGATTTGATTTCGGTCCAGAATTTATATTGAGTTATTTTATGTATTTAACGAAATATATGACTATTGACGGCGAATTGCGGCTTTTTATGCCGTTTGAAAGATTTTATTCGCCCGATTTTCGAACGCACACGCTTGTTTCGCTTCGTTTAACGCAATATATGAGTTTGGATTACGATTATACGTTTAATTTGGTAAAAGCGAGTCAGGAAGAATTGCAGACAAAAAGCAACAAACACAGAATTTTGGCAAGATTTTCCTTTGCGCGAAGATAAGCATATATTATTTTTTGGAATAAAAAAGGAATTTAATATGAAAAACAATATATATCTCGACAATAACGCGACAACTTGCGTCGCCCGCGAAGTTATAGAAGCGATGCAGCCGTATTTCAGCGAAAAGTGGGGAAATCCGTCGAGTATTCACAGATTTGGCGGAAGCGTCGCGAAAGATATTGCGAAAGCGCGAGTTGCGATAGCCGATTTTTTGAACTGCAAACCCAACGAAATATTTTTTACGGCAAGCGGTTCGGAAGGCAGCAATATAGCGTTAAAAGGATTTTGCGCAAAACGCGGATTTGAAAAATCGCGAATAATAACGAGCGCGGTGGAACATCCCGCGGTGCTAAATACTGCGCAATATCTCGCTTCAAAAGGAGTTTTTGTTCGCGAAATCGGCGTAAACGGCAACGGCTGCGTAAATATTGACGAATTTTGCGAAAATATTAACGAAAACACAATAATTTCGGCAATGTGGGCAAACAACGAAACTGGCGTAATATTTCCGATAGAAAAAATAGTCGAAAAAGCGCGTTCTTTCGGCGCGACAATGCACACCGACGCGGTTCAGGCGGTCGGAAAAATAAATATCGACTTGCAAAAAGTTCCCGTAGATATGCTAAATTTTTCGGGACATAAAATTCACGCGCCAAAGGGAATCGGAGCGTTATTTATTAGAGAAGGCACAAAAATAGAGCCGCTTATTCACGGCGGACATCAGGAAAACGGATTTCGCGCAGGGACGGAAAACGTTCCATATATTATCGGTTTGGCAAAAGCGTGCGAATTGGCAAAAGATAATATTTTATACGAAAATACCGAAATAAAAAAATTGCGAGATAAATTGCAAGACGCGCTTTTGGCAAATTGCAAAGGCGCGGTACTCAACGGCGACAAAGAAAAACGTTTGCCGAATACGCTTAATATTTCCTTTGAATACGTAGAAGGCGAGGCGATTTTATTGCATTTGGACGAACTTGGAATCGCGGCTTCTTCGGGTTCCGCCTGCACGACGGGTTCGCTTGAACCGTCGCACGTAATGCGCGCAATGGGACTTCCCTACGTTTTGGCGCATTCGTCGATTCGTTTTTCTTTGAGCAGATACACCAAAGAAAGCGAAATAGATAAAGTGATAGAAGCGATGCCGCCGATTATCGACAAACTTCGGGCAATTTCACCTTTTTCGGACGGCAAATAAAATATGGAAAAATACGCGATAATTGAATTTTTTAAGAAAATCCATTTTTCTGTAATCGACGACAAATATCTCGCGAGAGAAATCTTAAACGCGACTACAAAATCCGTTTTTTTGTTTTTTCTGCTTCTCTTTGCGATTTCTTTATCGATTTCGGCGATTTTAAGAACGGTAAAAATAACAAATTTGGTTCCCGAAAAAGTTTTTGGCGCGGTCGGAGTTCTTAAATTTCAGGACTATAAATTGGTTTCGTCCGACACCTTAAAAGAAGTTGAAAATTGGCGACTGAAAGAATTTGGAACGCTAATTTCGGGATTGCGAATTCCTGCGGCGCAATATTATCCCGTCCGCGTTACTGTAGGGGAAGACGATTCTATAGATACTCAAAAGGATTTCGTAAATGTGGGGAAAACGCATTTTTCGACCAATATTTTGCCTATGTTTCTTATGAAAAATGCGGATAATATGATAAATATTTCGTGGAAAGAAATTTTTAAAGAATCAAATATTACGGTCGATTTGGATTTTTACAAAACGCTGGTTTCAAAGCCCGCTTTTAAGATAAATATTTTTCTCTCGCAACTCGTAATTATCGGCTGTTTTCAAATGTTTGTATCAATTTTGCAAATTTGGATTTCGCTTATGATTTATCTGATGTTTTTCGGCAGAAAATTAAACGTTTCGGCAAAATTTCGCTTGTTATCGCTTACGACAATTCCGTATTTTATAATTATGCCCGTTTCGCTTTTTGCGGCAAACGTCAGTTTATTCGCGACGGATATTTCTTTGGTTTGCGCGTTAATTATAACTATTCGGGCAATAACGCAAATAGAAATTTTATTGTCGAAAGGAGTAAATTATGAAAAATTGTAAAATTAGTAAAATATTTTTGCTTTTGTTTTCGTTTTTTGCGTTTTCGTTTGCCGACAAAATTATCGACCCGAAAAATATTCTCGATTCAAGTTTGGTTTCGTATTGGAATAACGCGCTTTCTATAATTGAAGACGAATGTTCCGCAAACGTCGTCGTTTTAATCTTTGCAAACGACAGCGAAATTTCAAATTCGCAAGCGCTTTCTCCTACAATTTCCATAATTTACGACAGCATTTCGGGCTTTGAAATTTATCAAAACGATTTTGGAAACGACAACCATTTTATAATTCCGTCGTCTTTTATATCAAATATTATCCCCGAAGCGAATGAAAAATTAAAAATCGGCGAAACAAACGACGCGACTCATTACGTTTTAACTAACGTTACGCGAATGCTTTGCAATCAAAAACAAAACGCCGCAAACGAAGAAATTTACGAAGAGTTGGCAATAGAAGAAATATACAAATCCGAACAAAATTCGCGTATTTTCAGTAAAAATCGAATTTTAACCGCAATTTTATTGTTATTTGTTGTATTTTTATGCGTGATAGGGATTAAAAAGAAAAAAGCAAAGGACGTAAATTTTTCTTATATGTTTAACGGAATGTCCAGAAGCAGTTTTTTCGGCGGGGATTTTGATAATATGAAGTGGTCGTATGGCGGAAAAGAGGAATAATACTTATAATAAAGCGGTGGATGAAACGCTAAAAAATTTGATAGATTTATTTGGCGCGCATCTGTTGAGCGTATCGTCGTTTTTGCAGACAATCGGCGGTTTTAAGCCCGTTTTGCTCGTGCAACTCGACGAGCCGTTTATAAATCTTTTGAAAGACGCAAACGTGTCGAACAACAAAAAAAGCATTCCGTCCGTTTTGAAAGAAGTGGCGACTTTTCCCATTTACATAATAACCCCCCGCGAAATCGCCGCGTTTGCCGACGATTTTCCCATTGAACTTATTCATATGAAAAATCGCTATCGCAAATTATACGGCGAAGACCCCGTCGCCAAAATGAACGTCGATATAAATAATCTTCGCCGCGCCGTAAAAACGTCTTTGCAGGGAATTTTAATGCATTTGCGAACCGCCTATTTATCGCGAAATTTCGACGATTTGTTTATTTGCGAAATAGTAAATAGAATTTATTATACGTTAGAATCCGCTTTATATTTGCGCTCGCAATCGATTCCGTCGGGACTTGGCGAGTTGGTTTTTAAGGTGGAAAGTTGCTACAATCCCAAAAACAGCGTTTTGTCCGAAATTGCGGCAAATATAGAAAGCGGCGAAACCAAAGGAATCGCGGATAATATGCTATCTTTAATTTCTACGCTGGAAGAAATTTTATCGGGCGTAATAAAAGGAATTCCCGCGGAGGAAAATTGAAAAATCTCTGCGATTATTCTAACGAACAAGCAAAAAAAATTCTTCTTGAAACGCAAAAAATTATTTGCGTAATAAGCGCGGCGGAACCCGTGCAAAATTTAGCGCTGAACATAAACGAATTTATTACGCAAAAAATTGCCGATAAAGTTTGCGAAAAGACAAAATATTATCAGACGACGCCGATTTTGCAGGGAATTATTACGCCGTTTAAGCCGCTTGCGTCGACGGGTTTGCATAAAAACAGATTTTCTTCGTTAATTTCGGATTGCGTTTGTTCGCTTTCTTTTGCGGGTGCAAAAAAAATATTCTTTTTAACGAGTTCGGATTTATTTTCATCTTCAATAATTAAGGGAATAAAAAACTACAAAAGCAAACTGCCAAGCGACTTTTCGGTAAAAATAATTTGCTGGCAAAACTTAAAAATCGTGGAAAAAACCGTAGAAAATCAATTTGAAAATCTTTGCGAATATTGGCGAAAAGAATCGGCTATTTTTCTTCTTGCAAACGAATTAAAAGGAATAGAAATTCCAAACGCGCCGCCAAAATTGCGTTTTTCAAAAGAGGATTTTTTAAAATGGAAAAAACGCGGTATGGACCCCGAAAAATTGCGAAAATTATCGCCGAATTATCAGTTTTCTTTTTGGACAAAATATGAACCCTTAAATTATTCGTTTTTAGATAAAATATGCGACGAGATTTGCGATGAATTGTCCAAATTGTAATATTGAAACGCAAAAAGGTGAAATTTCGCATATTTGTAAAAAATGCGGATTTTCTTTGCCGTTTGTTTATCGCGGGAGAAGAATAAGCGAAAAAGAAAAAAGCGAACTTTTTGAAACGGGAAAAACCGCTTGGCAAGACGGCTGGACAAGAAAAGATACGAAAGCGACTTTGCGCGGTCGGCTTGTTTTGGTAGATAATATTTTATCTTTTGAAGCAAAAACGCTTTCTGCAAAATGTCCCAAATGCAAAAAAACAATATATCGCGACAAAAACAAATGGCGTTGCTGCGAATGCGATTTTTCTGTGGGCGAACAACTTTACGGGCGAAAAATGAGCGAAGAAGAGATGGAAAAACTTCTTTCTTTCGGTTATTCGGATGTTTTTGATAATTTTGTATCGTCGAAAGGCAAGTTTTTTTCGGGACATATTGAAATTGACGGCGATTTTTGCTTAAAAATGGTTTTTAAAAATTAGCGCGAAATTTTTTAGAATCCTTTTTCGCTTAAATCTTGCGCGATTTTTAGATAAATTTCGGGAACATTTATTCCGCGAAAATTTTTGTTTTTCAAGTCCAATATTTGTCCGTGCGAAATGTTTTCGTCTATTTTTTTTGCGAAATTTCCCCAATTTGCCGAAAATTCGCTTACTAATCCGTCGTTTTCGCCGCTTATTTTTTTTATATACGGATACGAATAATAAAACGCCAAATCGTCGCTTTTTTTGTTAATTGTCGCGTATAAACTTTGGAAAAAAACTTTGTCGTCCATAATTATTTTTTCGTTAAACTCTTTCATTTTTGCCGTTGTTAATAAATAATTTACGTCGTAAAGATTTGGATTTTTGTCTCCGTATAATTTGCCTAAAATATGCAAAAATTTTTTTATAAATTTCGTATGTATAATTTTTTTACCGTATAAAAAATCGGCAATTTCCGAACCGCGATGCGGCGTGCAGAGCGTCGTTAAACTTGCTATTTTATCGCCGAAATTGTGCTTATAAATAAGAAAACGCGAATCTATTCCGCCTTTGGAATGCGCTATTATATTAACTTTTTCTTTGCCCGTTTTTTCGATAATATTTTGTATAGTTTTTTTGAGTATAAGCGCGTTAGATTCAAAACTGCCCCACGAATCGGTATTTCCGCGAAATACTTTTATTCCTTTGTCCGTCAAAACTTTTGGAATTCTTCCCCAAAATTTTATGACGCTTTTTCTGTCGTGCGCGATAATTCCGTGAACAAGCACGACGGGATATTTTAGGTTTATGTTTTCAAACATTTTTGCGTTTTCCAAATTTTTTGTTGTTTTCGCTAAAAAATACTTTCTGCCGCCAAACAAAAAGAGGCGACTTAAAGCCGCCCCCGTTTTGTTTGTTTTATTAAAGAAAACTATTTTTACTCTTTCTTTACAAAAGCGGTATAGAATTTCCTTTAATCACATATTCAAAGTACTTTTGGGTAACGTCAAGGTTTCCGATGTTCACGCTTCCGCTGATGTGCGTATAAACGTCATTGTGATTTATGGCGCTTTCATATTCGTATTTATACTTGAAATCATTAAAAACAAGTTCGCCTCTGAAATTTCCGTTAAACTTTACCGTTCCTTTAACTATTCTTATAGCTTCGGATGGTAGATTTTCTTTCCATACGGATAACTTCGCGCTACCCAAACCGCCGCCAAAATACAAAATATCCTTATTTGAATAATCGTGATATTCTAATTTTGTCGTATTCGAAGAATAATCGCCCGTGTTATTGGCTTGCACGATTCCATCGCCTTTTTCGGTATAATAACCGTTTGTTCTTCCGTGTTTAAGTTCTTCCCAAGTTTGTCTTGCTTCGACTGCAGCGCGGGTATAAGAATAACTGTAATTCAACTCTTGCACAAACGCGCTAAAAAAAGCGTTTACGTTTATGTCGTTTACGGTTTCTCCGCCTCTATTAGACAAATTTCCGCCAGTAACGTTAGGCGCCGCGGGCATAGAAATCGTTATCGGATTGTTGTCGGAATCAATGTTGTCGGAATCAATATTGTTTTGTTCAACCCCCAAAAATCCTAAAAATACTTCGTCTGGTAAATCTATTTCCTTTTTCCCATCGCTTTGGACATAGAATTTTCCGCTTGTTATTGTTATTGTTTCGTGCTCAAAATTAGCCGTTGTATTGTCAAAAACAACTTTTCCTTTATATTTGCCAGCAAAATTTATAATTCCGTTTACTTTTCCGTTTTGTTCGCCGTTATCGCTATGTTCGCCAAGGATACCTACTGCGCCGCTTAAAAATAACTCGCCGCTATTTGAAAAGTCAAAAAATTTGTAAGTAAAGTTTTCGTAATTTATATCAATTTCTTCTTCTGTTTCTTCATACCATTCGTATTTTATCAACATCTCACTTGCAACTTCAACGCGACCGCCATTTTCATCGCGTATAGTATAATTTGCTTTGGCGGATAAGATTTCTTTTTCGTATTCATACGGACGTTCATCCGCTCTTTTTGCAATGGAATAATTATCTCCGTAATAGATGTTTATAGCAGAAAGATACGTCTCAATAAAATCAGGCAAAGTAGTTGTAGTTACCGCTGAATTATTGCCGTTTTCGCCTTTTGTGGGTTTTCTATTCTTATCCGCATCCGACACCGATGGCGGTTCGGTCGGAATAGTTATTTCGCCGTTTGGATTGTTTGGATTGTTCTGGTCGGTGCCGTCGACAAGTTCGTCGTCTCTTTCGCCGCATCCTGCGAAAAACAATGCAATAAACGCCGCAAAAACGGCGACATACTTGAATAAATCAAGTTTTTTCATAAAAACACTCCTTGTGATTAGGTTTAAATTTTTGAAATACAATATAGAAAAAACGCGACAAAAAATCGCGTTCGATTTTCAAAAGAAAGTGTTGGGAAAAATATTTTAAGTTTGTAATTTCAAAATTTAAAAACTTAAAATTCGAGGGG
>WRFX01000082.1 GCA_009787445.1 Chitinivibrionia bacterium
CACGGCGATACGCCTGAAGACGCCCATTGTTTCGGCGTGGTTACGGCGGGCGAAGGGCTTTGCGAATCCGATATAGACGTGTTGGCGGACGCGATAGCGAAAAATCCCGACGGCGCCAACTGGAGCGCGTCTTTGGGAATAATTTCAGACGAGCAGTTATTGAAACTTAAAAACGCGGGGATGTCGCGCTATCATCATAATATTGAAACGGCAAAAAGTTTTTATCCGCAAATTTGCACCACGCACAGTTGGGATTTGCGCTGCGATATGGCGAAACGGATTAAAAAAGCGGGTTTGAGTTTGTGTTGCGGCGGGATTATGGGAGTGGGGGAGAGCAAAGAACAGCGGGTCGAATTGGCGTTTGAATTGAGCGAAATCGGAAGCGATATTATTCCGCTTAATTTTTTAATTGCTATTAAAGGAACGAAACTCGAAAATATGCCGCCCATGAAACCTTTGGATATTCTTAAAACCGTCGCGATGTTTCGCTTCGTAAATCCGAAAGTTGATATAAAAGTCGCGGGCGGGCGGGTGCATTTGCGCGAATTGCAGTCGATGATGTTTTTTGCGGGGGCAAATTCGATTATAAGCGGAACGCTTTTAACTACTCCGAACTGCTCGACGCAAAAGGATAGAGAATTGCTTGCCGACTTGGAATTGGAAGTTTTAAAGTGATGGAATACGCAGGACATAAACTTGACGAATTTCAGGAAGACGCGATAAAAGCGTTAGAAAAAGGTCTTTCTGTTTTGGTGTCCGCGCCGACGGGCTGCGGAAAAACGCTGATTGCGGAATACGCCGTAGAAAAGTCGCTCAAAGAGGGCAAAAGAGTGATTTACACCGCGCCGATAAAGGCGTTGTCCAATCAAAAATATCGTGATTTTCGCATTCGTTTCGGGGAAAACGCAGTCGGAATTCACACTGGTGACGTCACTATAAATCCGACGGCTGATATTTTGATAATGACCACAGAAATTTTTAGAAATATGATTTTGGAACAGTCGATTCGCCTTAACGACGTGCTTTATACGATTTTTGACGAAGTGCATTTTATAGACGACGAAGAACGCGGAACGGTCTGGGAAGAGAGTATAATTCTTGCGCCCGAAAATATTCGTTTTTTGTGTTTGTCGGCGACTGTTCCGAATATCGACGAACTTGCGGACTGGATGCAAGCCGTAAGAAACAGCGAATTTGCCGTAATTAAGGAATATAAAAGGGTCGTTCCGCTGAAATATCATTTATTTTCGGCAAGATATGGTGACGTTTCGTTAAAATATTTGGAAAAAAAATACATAGACGACAAGAAAAAACGCAGAAAAATGATGTTTGGCAAACCGTCGAGCCGCAGAATTATCGATTTTGTTGTTTCGCGCAAAGGATATCCCGTACTTTATTTCTCATTTAATCGTAAAGCGTGCGAAAAAAACGCGCTTGACAACTGCAAATTAAATCTTTTAAGCGACGACGAAGAACAAAGATTAGCCGTAATGGTCGACGAATTGGTGTCGTGTTACGGAATTGAAGATTACGCGAAATTAGAACAGATGAAATACCTGTGGAAAACGGGAATCGCGTATCATCACGCGGGAATAATACCTGCGGCGAAGGAAATTGTGGAGCGGCTTTTTTCTACGGGACTTATAAAAATATTGTTTTGCACGGAAACGTTTGCGCTTGGCGTAAATATGCCCGCGAGGTCGGTAATTTTCGACGATATAGAAAAATTTAACGGCGTGGAATTTGAATATTTAACGAACCGTTCATATTTGCAAATGGCTGGGCGCGCGGGCAGGCGCGGAATGGACGAAGAAGGAAACGTTTATTGTCATATTATTCCCGAAATTACCGAACCCAAAGAAGTTAAGCGGCTATTTTTCGGCGAAAGCGAACCGATAAGAAGCAGATTTGTCGCGCAATATTCGACGATTCTTTCGCTTTACAGCAGGCACGGCGAAGATTCTTTTGAAATTTTTCGCAAAAGTTTAAGAAATTTCAATCGCGGGAGTTTTATTCTTTCGTCGTCGTATCAAAAAGAAGAAGACCAAATTCGCAGGCGCATAGAATTTTTGCAAAACGAAGGATTTTTAGACGGAAAAAATTTGACTCCCAAAGGAAAACTCGCTATGGCGGTCAGCGGATACGAAATTCAAGCGGCGCAACTTTATTATACGCGCTGTTTTGACCGACTTTCGCCGGAACAAATTTGCGTACTTTTGGGCGCGGTAATTTATGAACCGAGAAAGAAAAAAAAGGGCGTGGTCGAAGAACATTCGGATATTTTTAAGCAAGATAACGACGGCGAAAAAGTAATTCATAAACTTCGCGAAAAAGAGTTGAAATTCGGCATAAAAAACGCGATAAATCCGCTTGATTTTTCATATACGTCGATTACGTATTCGTGGGTTATCGGTTGCGACCTCAAAAAAATCGGTACTTTCGGCGTTCCCGAAGGCGATATAATTCGTCATTTTAGAATGATTGTACAACTGCTAAAAACAATAAAAGCGCAGATAGACGACCCCGTAACCATAGAAAATCTTAACGCCGCAATGCGTCTGATAAATCGCGGAGCAGTCGACGCGGAAGCGGAATTGGGCGTTGAAGTCAATGTAAATTTATAAATTTAATTACGTTTTTAATAAATCTTTTTTACGGGCAAATTGCGATGCACAGACGAAATTCCGCTTATTCTTTTTAGTTCTTTAACGACTTCGTTGAGTTCTTCTTCCGATTTTACTTTAATCAAAATAATAAGTTTTATTACGCCGTGTCCTTTGCGAAAATCCAAACTTTCAGATTTTATATTCTTTTTTTCTAAATATTCGGAAATGTCTAACAAAGTTCTTTCTTTGTCGAGTCCTAAAATTGTAAGTTCTTGCGAAAATACGCCAAAATCGCCGCTTGTTGCCCAGTTGCAATAAATGACTTTGTCTTCGTCGTCGGCAAAAATAAACGCATTTTGACAATTTTCTCTGTGAATGCTTATTCCGCGCTCGCCGTTTGTGCGAAACGCTATTATTTTATCTCCCGGAAGCGGATTGCAACAAACGCCGGGACGTATAGAATTTGAATTTTTAAACGAATTTATAAGCAATCTGTGCCGCTTTTTTCCTTCAATCCAGTGCGCAAATTTTTTTAGTCCCGCTTCTTTTGTCATACTTCTTGTAAAATCGAGTATTTTATCGGTATTTATTTCGCCTGAATAAATTTTATCAAAAAGTATTTTTTCTTCCTGAATTCCAAAAAATTTTAATATTTCGGATTTATATTCTTCAAAACTTATCGGTTTGTTCAAATAATCGTAAGCGCTTATAAGCAAATTAAACGCTCTGTCGGTTTTGTCGTCGGTTTCAATTTGTTGAAGACGCTTTTTTATAGCAATTTTCGCTATGGGAGTTTTTGCTATCGAAAGCCACTCTATACTTGGTTTTGCGTCGGTGCTTGTAAGCAGGTCTATGGTTTCGTTGTTGTAAAGTTTTCTGCCTATGGGAACTATTTTTCCGTTTATTATTGCGCCGCTGCATTTGTTGCCTTTTTCGCTACTTAAATAATATGCCAAATCAAGCACGACCGAGCCGTCGGGAAGTTTAAAAAACTTTCCGTCTTTTTTTGTATAAACCGTAATTTCGTTTGCAAAAACGCCGCTTTTTAACATATTCAAAAACTCCGACGAATCGGTAAATTCCTTTTCCCAAAGCGGAAATTCGTCAAGCCATTTTATTTTTTTATTACTTCCTTTATAATCTCCGTGTGCGGCAAGTCCGTATTCGGCTTCAAGATGCATTCGCCAAGTTCTAATTTGAATTTCTACCTGCTGTCCCGTAGCGTCGTCTATAAGCGTCGTGTGAAGCGATTTATATCCGTTATCCTTTGGAATCGCAATATAATCCTTAATTTTATCGCCTATCGGATACCATATTGCGTGCAAAAGTCCTAAAATTTTATAACAATCCAACTCTTCCATACAAACGATACGACAGCCCAAAACGTCAAAAATTTCGTCATAAGGAACTTCGCGGTCAATATGCTTTTTGAAAATTGAATACATACTTTTTACGCGACCGGTTATTTCGTATCCGTCTATATAATTGTTTTTCAGCAACTTGTCAATTTTTCCTATAAATCCATGAATAATTTTATTGTTAAGTTCGCGTTCTATATTTATTTTTTCGCAAATAAGTTTATATTCTTTGGGATAAGCGTATTTCATAGACACGTCTTCGAGTTTGGTTTTTAGCGCGTAAACGCCAATTTCCGCCGCTATGGGAGCGTAAATGCTTATGGTTTCTTCGGCTATTTTTTTTTGTCTTTCGGGTGCAAGCGATTCCAACGTCGACAAATTATGAAGTCGGTCGGCGAGTTTTACCATAATCGTTCTCGGATTTCTCGATGTTGCAAGAATAATTTTTCTATACGTTTCGGCGACGTAAGTTTCCTTTTGCGTTTCTTTTTCCGTTCCCGTTACTTTTGTTACGCCGTCTACAATATCGGCGATTTCCGTGCCAAATAATTCTTGTAATGTGTCTAAACCGTATCTTGTGTCTTCTACGACGTCGTGAAGCAAAGCCGCGCAAATTGTTGAAGTGTCCTGTTTTAATTTACTTAAAATTACCGCGACGGAAATCGGATGCATAATATACGGTTCGCCCGATTTTCTTTTTTGGTCTCCGTGCGCTACAAAGGCAAATCTATATGCGCTTTCAATTTGCGGAAAATCAAAATAATGTTCCAAATATATCGCGATTCCCATTATTTTACTCATAAACGTATCGGCGGAATCGTTTATGTTGTCAAAAGGAATAAGGTGCGAACAGTCGTTAAGCAAATCGTCTTTGTTATCCGACAAGGTTTTCTTTTTCCTTTCTCAATTCAGTAAGTTTGCTTTCGACTTCTCCGAGTAAAAATCTCAGTTCGCTCGCTTTTTCTACCGCCGTCATAATTTCTTTTTCGTCCTTTTTGAGTATGGAAATTCTTGCGTTTACGTCGTCCGCCAAAAGCGAAAGTTTGTCGATGTCGCTTTCTATTTCCGAAACCTGCTTTTCTTTTTGGTGAAGCGTATCTATTCTGCTTTCTATCGTAGTAAGAATTTTAAGCGCGGTATCGGATTTTTCCTTCGCTTCGTTTACGGTGTTCAAATGGTCTTCTATGGTCGAAATACTTCCGTTTATTTTTGCTATAATTTCCGACAAACTGTCCATTCTTTCGTTTGCTTTGTCGATTTTCTTGTGTCCCGCGTCTATGGTTTCAAGTCGATATTCCATATTTGAAACCTGCGTGTCTATGTTTGAAATTCTGGAATTTATAGCGTCTATTCGTCCGCTGCGAAGAGAAATTTGTTCCATTTCCTGTTTGAGTGCGTTAATTAAATTTCTCACTTCCGAAACGCGCTTTTCCGCTTCGGCGACTAATTCTTTGTCGTCTTCTATCTTGGCTACGTGTTCTTGATATCCTTTCATAACCGTCGCGAATCTTTCTTCGTTTTTGTGCGAATTATTTTCAAAATCCGTGACGGATGCGTTAAATTTATCCAAAACTTTTTGCGAATCGACGGATTTTTGTTTAATATTTTCTACTATCTCTTCAAATTCGCCTTTTGCGCCGTTCAAACTTTCTCTTTCTTCGTTAAGTTTGTCAAAAAGTTCTTTAACTTCTACCGACCGCGCCGAAAGCGAATTGAAAGAACTTTCTATATGAACAAGTTTGTCTTTTTCTTTTTCAATCATTTGAACTTTCATATTCACGTCGCCCAACAGGTAGTTTAATTGGTCAAGACGTTTTTCCGTTTTTTCTATAAGCGCGTTTCTGTCTAATTGCGTTTCTATTTTGTTGTCTATGTTTGCGACCATTTCGTCGAGTCCCGAAAGTTTTTTGCTAACTTCGTCAATCATTAAAATTCGCTCGTTAATTTCGTCTATTCGCTGTTTTGCCGTTTGCGAAAGTACCGAAAGTTCGTCGAATTGCACCGAAATTATAGAAAAATCCTGTTCGCGTTTTTGCAGGTCGCTTGCGCGTTGTTCCAACTCCGCTTCTTTGCTCAAAATAACGTTTACTTTGTCGAGCATAGCGTTTATTCTTTTTTCCATAGACGACACGGATTCTTGCTTTTCGTCGACTCTTTTTTCCATAGACGACAAATCGTTTAATTTTGCGTCAATTAAATCTATTCGTTTTTCGGTTCTTTCAAAAACGTCCTGTTTAGTTTCAAATCCGACGATTCGTTCTTCGAGCGTTTCGATTCTTTGCGTTACCGAATCGAGCATTTTAATATCGTTGTCGGTTTCTGAAATTCTTTGTTTTATTTTTTCGACGTTTTTTTCGTAATCGACGATTTTAAGCATTGTGCTTTCCATATTTTTTTGATGCTGGTCAATAGTGTCGGCAAGCACTTTCGCGTTTCGTCCCATATTATAAACTTCGGAAATATTTTGCTGCGACGTTTTTATTTCGCTCGAATTGCTTTTTAAGTCGTCCGCAAATTTTCTAACGTCCGAGCACATAGTCGCGATTTCGTTTCGCAACTGCGACGTGCTTTCGATTTCCGTCAAAAATCTGCGAATATCGTCTACGCCCGCTTTGCTTTGATTAAACAACGTTTCGAGCCGAGAAAGATTTTTTTCTATCTTGCTCAAATCCGAATACTTTTGCTCCAAATGTTTCAAATCGCTGTCTATCTTCCAAGTGAGCGTATTTAGACGCCCCGCTTCTTCCGTCGCCTTTTCCACGACGACTTCCTGACGGCGCAGCCCGTTAATTTTGTTGTTGATATGTTCGGCAAGCGCATTTAACTGCTCGACCTTGTCTTTGGTTAATTTGTACAATCTCAAATCTTCTTCGAGAGCCGCCACAGGACTTTCTTCCTTTGTATTTTTTGAAAAAATAGCCATATTATTCTCCCCTTGCTTCGTTAATTACCGATTCTCTTGTTATTTTCCAGTTCCCATTTAGTAAAACTAAATTCAACTGTTTGAAACTCGAAAAATTCGTTCTTTCCGTTCTATATAACTGATTAAATCTGACGACAGCCGAGTTCTGCGTCATAGAAATTACGTTAATGTTATTAAGAATAACGGAAATTGTGTCATAAGACGCAAAAATTCCTTGTTTATTTGCCCGATACTGCCGCCAATTTGGAAATTCTTGCGCGTCGTAAAACGCCGAATATCTTTCAATATCTTTGCTGCTCCAGCCGATTGCCCAATTTTTTACGAACTGAATAATTTCCTGTTCGTTATGTATCGGAGTTCGCGTTTGCGCTTGCGTTGCCTGCGAAATTTGCGTAGGCGGCGTTGTCGTCGCGGGCGGCGTTGTTTGCGTTTGCGTTGTCGGTTGCGTCGTTTGCGTTTGTGTTGCTTGCGCTTGCGTAGTCGGCGACGGCGGAGTCCACGTCGGAATTTGCGCGGGCGTTGTCGGTTGTGCGGGCGTTGTTTGCGGTTGCGAAATTTGCGTAGTCGTCGGTTGTGTTTGTTCTGTCGTTGTCGCTTGCGCTAACGCCTGCGGCGGAGAATGCCGCGTCGGATTTACCGTCGGCTGTTGCGCGGTCAGAGTTATCGGCTGAAATTCTACGCTCGGACTTGGAAGTTCGCGCACGTTCGTTTTGCCGATTTTTTTGCCAGTGTTCGGGTCAATTCCAAATTCTTCGGCGACCAATCCTCTTTCCGTCCAAATTTCGTCCAAATTTATCAAACTTTTCAAATCGGAATAATATTCTTCTATAATAACTACGGGAGTAAGCAAGCCGTCTTCAATAATTTCGTTGATGTCGTTTATGTACGCGTTGTGCATAGAAATGCAGCCGCGAGAAATTATTGGAACCGTATTTTCAAACGTCCCGTGAACCCAAATTCCGCTTCCGCCTCTTTTTTCTCTTAAATCGTGTCTGTTCGGATAATTAAGCACATAAGCGTGCGGACCGTAATTTGCCGCGACTTCCGCTCCGTAAGTGCTTACAAGTTCGCTTTTTGTTTTTTTATCCACCATAAAATATAAACCTTCGGGAGTTTTTTTATCGCCTTCGCGCTGTTTTTTGCCTTCGTTTTCGCCGACGGCAATAGGATACGTTTTAATAACTCCCCACTTTTTTTGCCCCTGTTTTAATAAATATAAAATTCTATGATATTTATCGGCAAGAACCATATATTTCATAGTTTCCATTCCTTTTACGACGGGAAACGGCTCCAAAAATCTGTCGTTGTCGCTTTCGTCGGCGTTCATTTCGTATGTCGGCGACTCCAAAAACGACGTATCGACAACTAATTCGTTGGTTATTTTTGCGGTTTTATTTTTGAACGGAACATTTTTATAAATAAAAACGCATCCCGCGACAAAAAGCGCCGACGCCAAAAACAAAAGTATAAAAAACGGATGAATATAATATTTTCCGCGATACGCCCGTCTAACCTTTTGCTTGCGTAAATAAATCGTAAAAACGCCTGCGATATTTTTTCCAAGCAAAATTATAAAATCAAGGAAATTATGCACTTTTATTTACTCCCAAAACCTTAAAATTTTATTTATTCTCGTCAATAAATTCTTTTACCGCGTCGACGTGCATTATTCTTTCGTCGAGTTGCAGATATTTTTTTCCGAAATATCTCGCCTGCGTTAAAATTTCATCGTTTTCAAACACCAAACATCCTTTCGACAGCGACACGAGCGCGGAACGATATTCCGCCGATACGTCGCCCGAATAAACTATCGTGTTGCCTTCGTTAGAAAAGTTTGCCTCCGAATTTCCAAGAAACAAAAACGAAATATTTTCGCCGTCGTAATTTCTAAAAAATTCGTAAAAATTCTCTTCGAGCGAAACGTCCACGCAAAAAAATTCCTTTTTTACGCCGCGTTCTTTCAAAAACGTTTTGATAATTCGCAATATTTCCGTCGATAAACTCCATATTACGTTTACTTCGGGAATAAAAGACATTCCGCTTTTTAGCGTGGACGCTTCGTCTTGGATTCGCAAAATTTGGCATTTCAATTCGAGTTTTTTCTGCGGATTTCCAAAAAATATCGCCATCGGCGCGCTAATTCTTTTTATACATTTTCGCAAAAGCGGGCTGTTTTCCGCTCCTCTGCAATAAAGTACGTCCGTATGAATGTCTTTTAACATTCGTAAAAATTGCCTAAATTTTGCGCGTTCTTCCTTTGGCGAAGGAATTATAAGCGTTTCTTTTAATTTTTCCACCGAACTGAATATGTCGTAAATCTCCGTTTCGCTTATAATTCTAATCTTGCTTTCGGGCGATAATTCCGACAACGCGACGATATCTTCAATGACGAGGTCGGGCAAATCCGCGTTTGATAAAACGCAAGTTATCGACGAAACGCCTTGCAAACGCTCTGTAATCGGTAAAACCGCTTTTTTTGAATTTTTATTTTTTTCCATAAATTCCTTTATTTTTTGGTAAAAATAAATAATTTTCTTTGTCAAAAAGCGAAAAAAAGCGTATTTTTTTCAAAAAATTTTAATTTTTATTCAAATTTAATTGAATAGTTATAATTTTTTATTGACTTTTGCGCGGGCATAAAAGTATTTTCCCTTTGATTTTTACGCACTGTTAGCTCAGTTGGTAGAGCAACTGACTCTTAATCAGTGGGTCCGGGGTTCGAACCCCCGACAGTGTATTCTTCTTAAAATCGCGGAAGTGGTGAAATGGTAGACACGTCGGTTTCAGGTACCGATGGTTGTAAAATCGTGGGGGTTCAAGTCCCTTCTTCCGCATAAAAAATTTGCTCTCGTAGCTCAACAGGATAGAGCTCCGGTTTCCTAAACCGAAGAAACAGGTTCGACTCCTGTCGGGAGTAGTTTTTGTTTTTGGGGGGGGGAAAAGTAATGTATTCGGTAAAAGTTAATAAATTTTCTTAAAAAAGAAAAAATTTATGAAATAATATCCGTCAAATTATAGTAGAATTTATTATTTTTGTATAAAATAATACGACTATTTCAAATTTTTTTGGAGGAATTTATGGAAGAAAAGAAAGTTCGGACTTTTGAAGAGATTATGAAAGGTTTCGACAGAATAGAAAAGATGCAAGAAGAAAACGCAAAAGAACTTGCGGAGATGCGAGAACAGCAGAAAGAAAGCGCGAAGAAAAGTGAAATGGAAAATGCCGAGTTGAGAAAACAAATCGGCGGACTAAACAAAAGCGCAGGATTGATTGCCGAAGAGCAAGTTCTTGATTATCTTACCCGCACGATGACTTTCGGCGAAAATCATTACGATGCTATCCAGCAAAACGTTCATTCAAAGCGCACGCTTTCTAACGGCGAAAAAATAGAAGCGGAATACGACGTATTGCTGACAAACGACGTTTCGGTTTGCATAATAGAGACAAAAAGCCGCGCTCGCGAAGACGATATTAAGGATTTGGTAGAAAATAAAGCGGCAAAGTTAAAAAAATTGTTTCCGATTTTTGCCAAACATAAACTTTATTTGGGTATCGCCTCAATGAGTTTTGAAAAAGGCGTAAAAGACGAAGCGAAAAAATTGGGAATCGGCATATTAAAGCCAAAAGGCGATTTCGTTGAAGTTTATGATAAAAATTTGAAAGTTTATTAAATATTATGAAATATAAAACATTCGCGATTCCTTGTCTTCCGAGTACGGGAATGCACCTTGAAGAAATGGACAAATTTATTTTATCGCACAATGTCGTCGACGTAGAGAAAAAATTTTATCAAATAGACGGAGGCAACGCATATTGGGCTTTTTGCATAGGATATTTGGATTACGGCTCTACTCATTTGCGCCAAAACGAAAATTCCGCTTCCGTAGAAAAACCGGATTACGGCAAAATATTAGACGAAAAACAATATAAAATGTTTGAAATATACAAAGAAATACGAAAAGAAATCGCAAGAGAAGCGGCTCTTCCGCCTTATGCCGTTTTTAACGATTACGAATTATCCGAAATATCCAAAATTGAAACGCCCGACGAAAAAAATATTATAGGAATAAAAGGAATAAGCAAAAATAAAGTAAATAAATACGGCAAATCCTTGCTTGAAAAATATAAAAAATTACAAACGCAAGAAAATTTTGAAGAGAAAAAAGAAGAAAAAAGCGAAAAAAAGGACTTGTTTTAAATGAAACGCGTCGGTTTTTTAATCGAAGAAATTGCCGATATAAACAACTTGCACAAAGCGTTTTACAAAGCGCGAAAAGGTAAAGATTTAAAAAAGGACGTAATTGAATTTCGCCGAAATTTTGACGAAAATATACAAAAATTACACGACGAAATAATTAGCGGAAACGTTAATGTGGGACGTCATAATTATTTCAAAATTTACGACCCGAAAGAGCGTTTAATTTGCGCGGCGAGTTTTGACGAAAGAGTTTTACATCACGCGATAATAAATATTTGCCATTATTATTTTGAAAAATATCAGATAGAAGACAGTTTTGCGACGCGACTCGGCAAAGGGCAGTATTCGGCGTTGAACCGCGCGAGATTATTTATGAAAAAGTATAAATATTTTTGCAAAATGGACGTGCGAAAATATTTTGACAGCATAAGCCACGAGATTTTGCTTTTGCGTTTGTCGCATATTTTTAAGGATAAAAAACTTATGAAAATTTTTGAAAAAATTATACAAAGTTACAAAACGAAAGACGGTTTCGGATTGCCCATAGGAAATTTGACGAGCCAGTATTTTGCGAATTTTTATCTTACTTCCGCCGACAGATTTATTAAACAAAAATTACGTATTAAAGGATATGTTCGCTATATGGACGATATGGTTTTTTGGTGCGACGATAAAAAAGAAACGGTAGACGCGGCAAAAAAATTTTGCGATTTTATTGAAAACGAATTGAATTTGAAATTAAAGCCGAATTGCATAAATTTTTGCGAAAAAGGATTGCCGTTTTTGGGTTACGCGCTGTTTGAAAATTCGGTTCGTTTGAACAAATTGAGCAAGCGGCGATTTTTATCAAAATATAAAAATTATACGCAAAAATTAGAAATAGGGGAGTGGTCGCAAGAAGATTATGTCGCGCATATAAGACCGCTTTTTGCGTTTACGGAATATGCCGATACGAAAAGTTTCAGAGAAAAAATTTTAGAAAAATAAATTAAAAAAAACAAAAAAAACATATTTTTTTTAATTTATTCCG
>WRFX01000083.1 GCA_009787445.1 Chitinivibrionia bacterium
GGGGGGGGGGGGGGGTAAAAGAGGTTTTAGGGAAAAACCGCCCCTTAAACGCGCTCTATGCGCACTTAAAACGCATTCTAATTTTCAACTCCGACGAGAGCAAAAATGCGGCTTGTTTCGCGGTAAAAATAATTTCATTTTCGATAATCAAATCAAAATCGCTAATACTTTTTTTTGCGCTTATTTTTTTGCCTATCGATTCGTTCGGGCAAACGTCGCGTTTTGTGAAAGAATACACTTATCAGTTGGAAGACGAAGACAGCAAAAATTCGGCGAAAATTAAAGCGCAGGAAAATCTTTATAAACTACTTTTTATGGAAGTTTTGGTTTATGTTCGCAAAAGCAACGCTACCGCAGAATCGTCGGCGGCGGACATAAGCGTGAATTTATATAAAAAAGCAATAACGGCAACCGCGCAAAATAAAATAAAAATACTTGTGGAGAAATTCGACGGATTTCAATACTATATAAAAGGCGAAATAGAAGTAAATATTAAAGAGATAAATGCGTATGCGGCGCAATTAAATAAAATTCAGTCGGAACAGGCGGCGGTTCCCGTCGTATATTCGTCGACAGCAGTAAAAAGCGCGACAAATAATATGTCGTCTGCTACATCGTCGGTTCAAACGGCAAGAAACGTAACAAGTAACGCGGCAAACGCAATAGAAAGCGTAGACAAAGCGGCAAAAGCGCTTGGCGGTTTGGGGAAAGTCGGCGGGGGTTTGAGCGGCGCGGCAAATTCTGCGCGGCAGGTAAAATCGGCGGTGGACAATACGCTTGACGCGGTAGAAAGTATTCAAAATATTACAGGTGGAACCGGCGGACAACAAGGTACGGACGCGGTACGAAACGTAACAAGTAACGCGGCAAACGCAATAGAAAGCGCGGACAAGGCGGCAAAAGCGCTTGGCGGTTTGGGAAAAGTCGGCGGCGGATTGAGCGGTGTGGCAAATTCGGCGCGGCAGGTAAAATCGGCGGTAGATAATACGCTTGACGCGGTAGAAAGCGTTCAAAATATTGCAGACGCGGTAAAAGGCGCAAATTCTCAACAAAACAGGACGACGCTGGGAAGCGATAACGACTATCGTTCGCAAAATTTTTCTTCAAGTTCTTCACCGCAAAAAACAACAGGCGGATCATCTATCGGAAATAGAGGCAACGACTATTATTTGCAACATTTTTCTTCCGCTTCTCCATCGCAAAAAACGGTTGACGACGCAAAAGACAGAAACAAAAATAGCGAATATATTGTCTTTTCTATGCGTTGGGAATATGTCGCAATGACCGCAACAAAAGGATTTGGCGGATGTGTAGAAATTGGTAGTATAAAAGAAAACGGATTGTACAATACTTTTCAATTTTTAGGCGGTAACGCCTATTTCGGAGGTGAACTGAATATTGGCGGATGTTTCAACAAAGACGGCAAAAAAGGTAATTATAAAAGCGTTTTGGGATTTAACGCGGGGTATCGACACGTTTTAAAATTTGTTAGATTTGTCAGTAGCGACCGCTATAATTATTATAGCAACGCTAACGACGACTACGACGAAATTATCGGAAGAAACAGCGCTATTTTTG
Organism: Chitinivibrionia bacterium; assembly: GCA_009787445.1. GTDB lineage: Bacteria > Fibrobacterota > Chitinivibrionia > Chitinivibrionales > Chitinivibrionaceae > WRFX01. The sequence goes on from WRFX01000083.1 coordinate 1,579, forward strand.
GCGGATTTTGGAAGTTAATGTTTGGCTATAACAGTAACTTTGATATTACGAATAAATTTATGATGGGCAGTATGGAAAATCCCGTCTCCAAAAAAAGTAGCGGAGAGTTTTTTTATGATAAAGGATTCAATTTAACATACGTGTTGAGCGTCGGCTTCACTACAACAAAAGTAAGTAGAAAGTAAAGAAATAGAAAGGAAAATATTATGAAAAGAAATAAATTTTTGTTTGGGGCATTGCTTTTTTTGTTTGCGTTGAGCGGTTGTAGCGATTTTAATGTGGAATATATACGGAGCGAAGTCGAACAAAACAGAACGCAATACTACACGGTAACGTTCAATTCAAACGGCGGCAATAGTGTATCGTCGCAAACCGTCGAGTACGGCAACAGCGTATATTTGCCTACTCCCACGCGAAGCGGTTATACTTTCGATGGCTGGTATGATTATTACGGTAATACGAAATACGGTAACGGCGGAAATTATCATACAGTATATAGTGATGTATCAATGTACGCGCAGTGGTCGCAGATAATAACTTATACGATAACATTCAACGCAAACGGCGGTTCAGTTAGTACTTCGCAGATGTCGGGAACATACGGAACATCTATAACTTTGCCTGCTCCCACAAGAAACGGTTACATATTTAACGGCTGGTATTCGTCTTCGTCCGGCGGAACATATTACGGCGATGCGGGAGATTATTATACTGTATATAGCAACGTAACGATGTATGCACGATGGTCGCCGATTAGTTATAATACTTACACAATAACTTTCAACGCAAACGGCGGTTCAGTTAGTATTTCGCAGATGTCGGGAACTTCGGGAAGTACTATAACTTTGCCGACTCCGACTCGAAGCGGTTACATATTTAACGGCTGGTATTCGTCTTCGTCCGGCGGAACATATTACGGCGATGCGGGAGATTATTATACTGTATATAGCAACGTAACGATGTATGCACGATGGACATACACCGGCGGCAATTATCTATCAAACGATTATACGGGTACATATAACGGAAGTTTGCTTGCTGATGGTTTTAATCAACAGGCAACAAATCCAACGTACAACGGCAGTTCAATCAGTGGTGGAAACGTAAATATTCCAAACGTCTCTATTAGCGTCGCTAACAATTTGAGTGATTCGCCAGGTACATGGTCGTATATATATTCGGGAAACAGTAAAATAGGTATTGCTGTTACTAATAACTACAACAACAAGGTTTATAGGTCTCTTATTTTAGGGAAGGATTTGTCGGAATATTATAAATCTAATTCGGGATATAATGCCGCTATTACTTCTGATATTACCAATACCTATTATGGTTTGCTTCATAAATCGGATTAGAATTTAAAGTTAAATTACAACAAAAGAGGAAATTTTTTATGAATTTACAAGAAAAACAAAGTAACAAATTCACAGGATTTATAAATCCAATTATGAATTTAATTGACAACGGAATAATATACCGCAAAGGATTTGTAGTTCTTTATTGGATTAGCGCCGTCGTTTGTTTGCTTTCGCCGTTAATTTTATTGCCGATTAGTATCGGCAGCGGTCAAATGTTGTCGGGCAGATTGGTATTTGCTCTCCTTATCGTAAGTATTTCTTTTATATTTCCTTGCTGGCTTGGATTTCAAGTTTTTTGGAACAGAATGAAAAAAGTAAACACTTTGTTAAAAGACGAAGACGATTTTGTAGCGATTCCTTTGGTCGCAGATTATATTAAAACATCCGGCGAATTTGTCGCAATTACATCGATAGGCAGTATTCCCTGTTTGATTTTACTTGGAATTTTTGTAACCGTTATAGAAGAAGTTAAATATATTCTTCCCGATTGGCTTGCGTCGCTTTTTGGTCCTGTTGCAATTCTTACGGTAATATTGGGATATGTTTTTATGATTAGCGCAAAATTTATTGCGGAAATGATAACCGCTCTCGCTTCTATTGCAAATAATACAAAAACTGCAAGAAACGCGAATTTTACAGCAAAATCAGTCGCGCAGTCGTTAAGCGCAATGCAGACGAATACCGCAACGGTTGCAGAACCGAAGTCAGTTGCGCCGTTTAGCGTAGCGCATACGCCGAAAATCGTAAAAGATACGGAACCGAAATCGGTCGCTTCGTCAAGTATAACGCAATCGTTGTCAACGGCAACGGGCGTAGAACTTATAGCGAAATCAATTGCGCCGTCTTTGGATGTAACGCAGGCGCCGACGTTTAAAAAACAAGTACGTCCAGAAATCACGGACGAAATACGCAAAAGCGGTGTAAACGGAATTATCAGAGTCAGGATTCTTATAGACATTGACGGCAAAGTAAAAAAGGCGGTCGCTCATAACGATTTGGGTTTCGGTACGCTTCAATCTGCAATAGCGGCGTGCCTGCAAATGGAATTTACTCCCGCTAAAATCGGCGATGAAATTGTTGCAGTATGGTTGCCTGTTTCCGTGCGGTTTGAAAAATTGTAATTTTACCGTAAATTTATATTTGCAATTTCATTTATAAAACAAGAGTAGAATTTTCTCTACTACCCTTCATATTTCCTGCTTAATTTACACATCCAATACGAAAAAACAGTTCCACAGACAAGCGTAACAACGCAAGAGATAGCGTCTATTTGCAAATAATCATAACCGTGCGACGCTTTGTCGGCAATCAAAACCACCGAAGCCAAAACAAATCCGAGTATCACGTGAAAAAAGCCCGCGAATACGTTTTTCAGCAAAAATTCTATTCCCCTCGAAAACGGAAAAATAAAAACCGCCAATCCTATAGCAAACGGAATTATTACGTTTATATCTCTGACTTTTACGGCGTTTATCATTTGGTCGTAAAGTCCTAAAAGAACTAAAAAAGTAGAAGAACTAAAACCCGGCACAAAACCTATAAACGCCACAGCCGCGCCTGAAAAAAACGCCGTAGTTGTGTTTAGCATTAAATGTCCTAATGTTTTATCTCCAAAAAACAAAAGAAAATACGCGCTCAATAAAAAAGTTAAAATCAATATTGCGATATGCATTGGTTTTCGCCCTTTTTCTTTCGATTTTTGCCACAAATCGGGCATAGTTCCCAAAATTGTGCCGATGAAAAACCACAGCACGGGCGTTTGATAATTTTTCAATAAAAAACTCATAGGATGCGAAACCAAATAAATTCCCGTAATTATTCCGCAAAAAACAGGAATAAAAAAGAATAGATTTTTAACGAAATTTTTCGTTATGTGCGCTATAAATTCCACAATTTTTTCGTATAGTCCCAAAACCACTGCCAAAGCCGCGCCGCTTATTCCGGGCAATACAAAATCCATACCCATTACGGCGCCTTTTATAAATCTCAAAAACCAATCGAATATATTTTTATTTTCCATTTTTTCTCTCTTTTATGTTTGCAAAAAAACAAAAATACGTCCGTCTCAAAATTAAGAAACGGACGTATTTTTTATTAGCCGATTTTACTCGGAAGCCAAATGTTTCAGCGTTGCAATTCTTGCTCTGTTTTCAGCGTCAGCCGAAGCGATAAGTTTTTCATACGCTTTCGGATTTGCCTTTTGCAGTATTCTGAAACGATTTTCGGTCGCCGTAAAGTCGCTCAACGGCAAAGTCGGTTCTTTGCTGTCTATGGTCAGCGGATTTTTGCCTTGAAGCGTATTTTCGGGATTATAACGATAAAGTACGACGTGTCCCGTTTCTATCGCTTTTTTCGCCTGACTTACGCCGTTGCTCATCGTAATTCCGTGCGCTACGCAGTGCGAATACGCAATAATAAGCGACGGACCGTCGTATGCTTCCGCTTCGAGCATCGCTTTTACAACTTGCGACGGATTTGCCAACGAAACTCGCGCCACATAAACGTATCCGTAAGAATAGCCGATTGCGCCCAAATCCTTTTTGCCTACCGGTTTTCCGCCCGCCGCAAACTTTGCAACCGCGCCTTTGGGCGTCGCTTTACTCGCTTGTCCGCCGGTGTTGGAATAAACTTCGGTATCCATAACCAAAAGATTTACGTTTTTGCCGCTTGCGATAACGTGGTCAAGACCGCCGAAACCTATGTCGTAAGCCCAACCGTCGCCGCCGACCGCCCAAATTGACTTTTTAACGAAATAATCCGCAATGCTCAAAAGTTCTTTTGTGCAATCGCTGTTTTTGTCGCCGCAGCATCCTTTTTGTTCAAGAATTTTCTTTACTTTTTCGACGTTTGCGCGAACCGCTTCTATTTCTACTTGCGTTTTTTGCGGCGCGTCAACTATTGATTTAAGAAGCGATTTAAGTTCTCCGTCCGCTTTGTCGTTTGCAATAACTACGGCTGCCATTTCTTTTGCTCTTTCGTTAAATTTATCGGCGGTCAATCTCATTCCGTAAGCAAATTCCGCATTGTCTTCAAACAAAGAATTACACCAAGTCGGTCCTCTTCCGTCCGCTCTTTTTGTAAACGGAGTCGTCGGGAGATTTCCGCCGTAAATCGACGAACATCCCGTCGCGTTTCCGATAACCAAACGGTCGCCGAAAAGTTGCGAAAGAAGTTTTACGTATCCCGTTTCGCCGCAGCCCGCGCACGCTCCCGAATACTCAAAAAGCGGTTTTACAAACTGCGAACCTTTTACGGTATCCAATTTTAACGTAGTAGCGTCTACGTCGGGAAGTTTGTTCAAAAAGAAATCGTAATTTTCTACTTCCTGTTCGTGAAGCGGCAGTTGATGCTCCATTTTAAGCGGCGCGTTTTTCTCTTTTAACGGACAAATTTCAACGCACAAACCGCATCCCGTACAATCTTCGATTGCGACTTGAAGCGTATATTTTTTGCCTTCAAATTCTTTTCCAAGCGCGTCGGTCGACTTAAAGGTTTTCGGCGCGCCGTTAAGACAAGACGCGTCGTAAACTTTCGGACGAATCGCCGCGTGCGGACAAACAAACACGCAATTATTACACTGACTGCACGCTTTCGGCGCGTTGTCCCAAACGGGAACTTCGACGGCGATGTTGCGTTTTTCGTATTGCGTCGTTCCCGTGATCCATTTTCCGTCGGCGGGCATTTGCGACACTTTAACCGTCGTACCTTCCTGACGAAGAAGTTTTTGCGTAACTTCCTTAACGAAATTCGGCGCACTCGACGGAACACTTGCAATGTCTTCCACAGGATTTGTAACGCTTGAATATTTAACTTCGTGAATTTGCGTGAGACCCGCGTCTACCGCGTCGTTGTTCATTTTCACAATTTTTTCGCCTTTGTTTCCGTAACTTTTTTGTATGGCGTATTTAATCGAATCGACAGCCAATTTTTCGTCCATTACCTGCGAAATTTTAAAGAACGCCGCCTGCATTATAGTGTTGATTCTTGCGCCCAAACCAAGTTGTTCGGCAATTTTTATCGCGTCTATAACATAAAATTTGAGTTTTTTGTCGATAATTTGTTTTTGCACTCTTCCGGGAATATGCTTCCATACTTCGTCCGCCGGATATTCGCTTGTCAAAAGGAAAGTCGCGCCTTCTATGGCGTTTTTCAGCATATCGTATTTTGGCAAAAACGAGAAATTATGGCAGGCGATAAATTTTGCCTTCGTAATAAGATACGGAGCGCGAATTTGCGACGGTCCAAAACGCAAATGCGACGACGTGAGAGTTCCCGCTTTTTTGGAATCGTATTCAAAATATCCCTGCGCGAACTGGTCGGTTTTGTCGGCGATAATTTTAATGGTATTTTTATTTGCGCCGACGGTTCCGTCGGAGCCGAGTCCGTAGAAAATAGCGCGATACGTTTCGTTTCCTTCCGTCGTGAAATTCGCGTCAAATTCAAGCGAAGTGCCGCATACGTCGTCGTTAATTCCGATGGTAAAGTGATTTTTCGGCTCGTTTTTGTCGAGGTTGTCATAGACCGCTTTTACCATTCCCGGAGTAAATTCCGCCGAACCCAAGCCGTAACGTCCGCCGACTATGCGGGGATTTGCGCTGAGTTTTGCGACTCCCGTTTCACGCGCTTCGTCTATTGCGGTTCTTGTAGCCATATAAAGCGGTTCGCCCAAACTTCCGGGCTCTTTTGTTCTGTCCAAAACGGCGATTTTTTTCACCGTCGAGGGCAACGCTTCCACAAACGCTTTTTCGTCAATCGGATGGAACAAACGAACTTTAAGCAAGCCGATTTTTTCGCCTTTCGCCGTCAAATGTTCGACGACTTCCTGAACGGTTTCGCAGCCCGAACCCATAATGACGATTACTTTTTCGGCGTCTTTTGCGCCCACGTATTCGTAAAGTTTATATTGGCGACCTACGATTTTTGCAAATTTGTCCATTTGTTTTTGCACTATCGACGGAAGAACGTGGTAATATTTATTTACCGTTTCGCGACCCGTAAAATATACGTCGGGATTTTGGGAAGTTCCCGCAATCATAGGTCTGTCGGGCGAAAGTCCCCGCTGTCTGTGAGCGCGCACCAAATCGTTGTCAATCATCGCTTTCATATCGTCGAAAGTCAATTCTTCTATTTTTTGAACTTCGTGCGAAACTCTAAATCCGTCGAAGAAATGAAGGAACGGAATTCTGCATTCAAGCGTCGACGCCTGCGCGATAAGCGCAAAATCCATCGCTTCCTGAACGCTTGCCGACGCCAACATTGCCCAGCCGGTTTGACGACAAGCCATTACGTCGGAGTGGTCGCCGAAAATGTTGAGACCCTGCATAGCCAAAGCGCGAGCGGAAACGTGAAATACGGTAGAAGTCAGTTCTCCCGCGATTTTATACATATTGGGAATCATAAGCAGAAGCCCTTGCGAAGCGGTAAATGTCGTCGCCATAGAGCCGGTAGCCAACGCTCCGTGAATGGCGCCAGCCGCGCCGCCTTCGGACTGCAATTCCGATACGCTGGGAACGGTTCCCCAAATATTTTTTTCTCCTCTTGCGGATTTTTCATCCGAAATTTCTCCCATCGGAGAAGAGGGGGTTATCGGATAAATAGCGATAACTTCGTTTGTAGCGTGCGCCACGTGCGCAACTGCCGAATTTCCGTCGTGCGGGGCTTTTTTTCTTACGTCTGCCATAAAAAAATCTCCTTAATAAAAAAGATTAGGTTAAATATACGTTACTAAAAATATTTTCTGCCGCTATATAAAAGTACAAAGAGTTTGCAATTTTTTTATAAAATTTAATTGTTTGGCTGTAAATTATTCGTTTTCGGCAAATAGTATATTTGCGATAAATAAAAAGGAGAAAATATGACATTCGTTAAAGAAGCGTTAAGAACGGGAATCGAATTGACGTAATACAAAAAATTGCGCAATATTACTATGCAACAATCGCATAATTTTCGCCCGTTTCACCCGTGAATTTTTTTCGCCAATTCCCAAAGTTGCTTTTCGTATTGCGACCAATCCGAAATCGGCTCTTTTGCCACGCCGCTTTTTACAGCCGCTTTTGCCACCGCCAAACTTACGTCCACCAAAACTCTTTGGTCGGTCGGTTTGGGAATAATGTAATCTTTGCCAAATTCAATTTTTTCTATATTATACGCGCGCAACACGGAAGTCGGAACGTCGCCTTTTTTCGCGAGATTTGCCAAGGAAAGCGTCGCGGCAAGTTTCATTTCTTCGTTTATGTCGCTTGCAAAAACATCCAAAGCGCCGCGGAATATAAACGGAAATCCCAAAACGTTATTTACCTGATTCGGATAATCGCTTCTTCCCGTCGCCATAATGCAATCTTTACGCGCCGACGTCGCGTCTTCGTAAGAAATTTCGGGGTCGGGATTTGCCATCGCAAATATTATCGGATTTTTATTCATCGATAAAACCATTTCTTTGCTAACGATTCCGCCCGCCGAAAGCCCCGCAAAACAATCCGCGCCGCGCATCGCTTCTTTAAGCGTTCTGTCGTTTGTTTCTACCGCAAATTCTTCTTTTGGCGTGCCTGCAATATCGGGACGTCCTTTGTATATTACGCCTTTTGTGTCGCACATTACAATATTTTGTCTTTTTACGCCGAGCGCAATATAATGCTTTGCGCAACTTGTTCCCGCCGCGCCCGTTCCGCTGAAAACTACTTTAATTTCGCAAATGTTTTTTTGCGACAATTCAACCGCGTTAAGAAGTGCCGCCCCCGAAATTATTGCAGTTCCGTGCTGGTCGTCGTGAAATACGGGAATATTCATCCGTTTTTTAAGTTCGGTTTCTATGTAAAAGCAGTCGGGAGCGCAAATATCTTCCAAATTTATTCCGCCAAAAGTCGGCTCCATTAAGGCGACCGCTTCTATAAATTTGTCTTTGTCGCGAGTGTCCAATTCCAAATCAAAAACGTCGATGTCGGCAAATCTTTTGAACAAAACGCCTTTGCCTTCCATAACGGGTTTTCCAGCCAAAGCGCCTATGTCGCCCAATCCTAAAACGGCGGTTCCGTTGGTAATTACGGCGACTAAATTTTGCCGCGCAGTATAAATATTTGCGAGTTTTGGATTTTTTTGAATTTCGCGGCAAGGTTCCGCGACGCCGGGCGTATATGCGAGCGACAAGTCCTTTTGAGTTTTGCAGGGCTTTGTAGCGACAACTTCTATTTTTCCGCAACGTCCGTTTTTATGATACGCCAACGCTTCTTCTTTGTCTATCATTTGACCTTCTTTTTTGGTTTTTTGTAAAAAATATAAAAATTATTATGAAAATACGTTATTGCAAAACGAAATAGTATTTGAAATAAAATTTTAAAAACAAATGTGGCAAAACAAAAAAGCGGGACGTATCGCACCGACACGTCCCATTACATAAAACTACTCAAAAATCTATAAAACTGCCGAAGTAATTTTGGAAATTTAAGAGTAAATTACAAAGAAATTCCGATTCTCAGCGAAATAGCGCCGTTAGGTTTTTTAATTATGCTTCCTTTTTCGGTATTGATAAGGTTATCTAAATTCCAACCGTCCTTTCCCGGAAGCAATTTTTCGTATTCCGCTATCCACATTTTGTAGCCGAGAGACACTGAAAATAAATTCGTTTTGACTCCAATAGACGGATTAAAATAAAAACTCGTATAAAATTCATCGTCAGAATAATACTTATAACCGGTCCTATAATTACCATACCAATAATCACCATACCAATACGTATACTCTTCCTGATATCTATAAATAGCCCGACATAGCATTATTCCAATGTCCGCGTCAATAAACGGCGACATAGCAGTTTTTTCGGACAAATAAAATCTCGGTTTTAAAAATATCGGCACAAAGCCAAAAGAACTGTTGTAAAGTATATCGTCTTTCGGAAGTCGTTTTTCGTTTTTTATTACTTTTTCGAGAACATCATCTTCTTCATCGCCCGACGTATATTTTATACCGTTTGTTTTTTTTACCGTCGAGAAATGGTAACCTGCTCCGAGAGAAAGAGAGAAATGCCGATTTATTGCCGCGCCTAAGAAGATATTAATATCACCAGTACTTATCCCGTAGTCGTTGCCGAGTCCAAAAGAATATCCTATATCTTCCCCTAAAACAAAACCTATTTTTTCTACGATATTACCGCTGAATTTATTGTTTATGGCAACGCTACTCAAACTTATATATCCGGCGATTGGGTCGGTTCTTCTTGCTACTCCGATTATGGTTCCCTGTACGTTATTGCTGTCCAATATTGTGGATTTACCTGCATATCCCGTAATTGCTCCAACATAATTTTGCTTTCCTTTTATGTTTCCGTTAAAAGAGCAATTTTTTATTGTTGTTCCACTAGCGAAGGTGCACAAACCGCTAAATGTTCCATTACCGGAAACGTTACAATTTCTTATAATTGAATTTTTACTAATATACGCTATACCTGCCGAAAAATCAAAATATGAATGAGAAATATTAAGATTTTTGATTTCGGCGTTTTTAATATATTGAGACAAAGACATTCTATACAATCCTCTGATGTAATGCCCGTTTCCGTCAAATTTCCCTCGAAAATATTTTTTAATAAAAGGACGCGGTCTTAACAAATATTTTTTTTCTTTAAAATCTTTGGGTTTTATTTTTTGAGACCATATATCGCTATCTGTCGTATCAAAAACAATAATATCAGTTTTAAGGTGAACTTCTTTGTTTTCAAACGTAATTCTTTCTTCATAAAGCAATCGCTGAAATTCGACAAAATCGTCAAAATTGTTAATTTCTAAAACTGTTTTGTTTTCATCGTACCAATACGAATCTATAGTTTTAACGGATTTACCAGCGGCAAAACAAAAAACGGCAGACAACAAAATAGCGACAACCGCCGATGATAACACCTTGTCCAAATCAAGGTTTTTCATAAAAAACTCCTTTTGTTAAATTTTTTGAAAAATACAATGCAGAAAAAACGCGACAAAAAACCGCGTACTTCTCTTGAAAAACGTGAAAAAGAAAAATATGTTAAAAATTTATTTTTATAATTTAAACCGCTACTTCGCGGGGGG
>WRFX01000084.1 GCA_009787445.1 Chitinivibrionia bacterium
AATTGATAATTTTCGTAATAATTCCCGCCGCCTTTCGATTTCGGAATAATGTGGTCTATTTCCAAATTCCAAATATCAAATTTAGTTCCGCAACCGTTGCACAGACAATTTTGTTCTTTATATAAACGCTCTTTAACCGATTTTGTAGGTTCAACTATTTGTATATCGGTTCTCTGCGGAATACTTTCTGTATTTACAAAATCCTTGAAAAAACCCGCGTCGTCGCTTAATCTTTCAACTAAAATATTAACCGCTTGTTTTTCAATGTCAATACCAATCCATTTTCTGCCGAGTTGCTGCGCCGCAACACAAGTAGTGGCGCAACCGCAAAATGGGTCAAACACTATATCGCCTTCATTTGACGACGCTTTAATAATGCGGTGTAACAAAGCAAGCGGCTTTTGCGTGGGATAACCTATTTTTTCTTTACTAAAACTCATAATAGCAATAGAGTTTAGAATGTCGGCGTCGCAACAGTTCCAAGTATCCTCTATTGGGTATCCTTCGCCAACGGGCTTCTTTCCATCGCGACGAACATAATCGGGCGCATAAGGAATAAACTCCTTATTGAAAGTATAGTCATTGCTTTTAGTATAATATAAAATGATGTCGTGATTGCGAATATACTTTTGCGCTTGCGTTTTATAGCCAGAAACCCATCCTATGCGCCATACAATCTCGCACCTAAAATTACCTTTACCAAAAATTTCATCCAAAACAACTTTTAAATAATGACTCGCCGTCGGGTCGCAATGCAAATACAAACTTCCCGTATCTTTTAAAACTCTGTGCATTTCTATAATTCGTTGAGCCATATAGGTTAAATACGCTTTCATCGCGTCGCTATGTATTGCGCCAATGGAGGCAATAAAAGTCGTCAATGCAGGATAATTTTGCGCCAAAGTATTGAGATATTCTTCGTTAACATCTTGCCAAGACCACATATCTTTGAAACTTGCGCCCGCCGCTTTGCTTCCTATCGGAGCGGAATAAAACCGTTTTGAGTTGAAAGGCGGGTCTAAATATATCAAATCGACTAAATTGCTGTTTAATCCGTTTAAGATAAACAAGTTGTCGTTAGTATAAAGCGTATTTTTAAAATCCATAATAAAATAATTCCCCGTTTTTTTTGCTCAATTTTTGGCAGTAATATAATATATTTCTGCGGCAAATACTATATTTACTGCAAATAAAAACAAAAAAATCACTACGAATGGAATTTTTTTTATGACGAATAAGATATTTATTCTTATAACTTTTGCCGTAATTTCCGTTTTTTCCGATACGATTTACGTTAATTTGGATGTCGATACTTCAAAAATTACGGGCAGTTCAAAAGGACTTTTAAGCGACAAAGAAAATATAAAAACTTCGGCGATAATAAACGTTCTCGAAAACAACGGCAACGTTTTGGTCGGCGGAAATATTTTCTACGAAATACAAGGCGATTCTATTGAAATAACCGCATCGGGTTATCCAGTAAAATCCGCAAGAACCCGCTCTACAAACGATATTCGCAGAGAATTTAGTCCGTACTTGTCCGTAAAACAGCAAATTTCAATTCCCGAAGAAATTTGGGCGTTCGGCGGAAATATAGAAGTCGGCGGCATAATTGAAAAATTTTTTATAAGCGCCGATTTCTGTATCAGTATGGCTGACGTCGGCGGCGGAATGTCTTGGGGCAAAGTAATATCAAAAAGGGATTTTATTAAAGTTGTTATCGGCGGAAGCGCGGGCTGCTGGTTTATTGAATCCGACGTTTTTGACGGTTTCGGTATTGTTTTTGGAGGTTTTTTTGTGAAAACGATTTTCGGAACACAAAAAGTTAAATTTGAAGTTTCCAACAGGTTGCTTGGACCAATTTTTGGCATTGATTATCAACTTGGACTTGGTTTTACCTTTACCCCGTTTGTCGGCAAATAGCAAGGAGAAAACGATGTTAAATAGAATATTTTATTTTGTTTTTATCGCCGCGATTTTTGCGAATGCTCAAAGCGTTTTAATAAATCCGATTATAGCCGATTTGAAAGTCGGCGAAAAGCAAGTAAGCGGCGAAGCGAAAGGACTTTTGAACGACGAAGAAAATTTGAAAAAAGCGGCTATCGCCAATGCAATTAAAAACGGCGCGGACGTTTTAGTCGACGTTTCTTTTTTTCGCGAAGAAGACGACGATTCGCTGCTTATAAAGGCGGTGGGATTTCCCGCGTATTATACGAATTTCCGTTTGGAATCGCAACGTTTAAATGGCATAATCGGCAAAAGTTTTTATTTTTCCGCAAGATATCAATACGCCATTGCGCGCAATTTAGCCGCATATTGGAACAAATATAGCGAAACTTTTAATTATGACACGTCTTTTTTTCATTATAAAGGCGGCGCAATTTTTGAAATCGGCGGCAGTATCGGAGTTTTTTTTATAAGCGGTGATTTGAGCGGCGGCGAAAAATTTTTCGGCGGCGGCGCTTCTCTTGGAGTGCAAATAAAGCCCGCCGAAAAATTTCAAACCGTCTTTGGCTACTCGGGCGGTTTTTGGGCTTTTTGGGTGCCGACCGGTTACGAAAATTATAGTCCTTATTCGGCGGTTAACGGACCGTTTGCAAAACTACTCTTCGGAAAAGATAATTTTTGGGTTGAAATAAATTACAGATTTCTTTTCACTTCATCTCACGATGAATTTGTAGTCAATCAAATTTCCGTCGGTTTTACTTATATTAAAACAAAAAATAAATATAGGAGGTAATTTTGTCGATAAATAAATATTTTTGTTTTTTTATATTCGCGATTTTCGTTTTTACGGCAAACGCGCAGGAATCCATATTTTTAGTTCCCGTAAAAGTTACTCCGATAGTTTCGGATACAGGTTTTTTGAACGTTTATTCGACAAACGGAGAAGTTGATTTTTATTTGTCGCCCGACTCGGCAAAAAACGTATTGACGGCAAAACCGTATTTTTCGATAAAACATCAATTTTTTCAGTTTTTTGCAGGCGATTATAATAATTTTGAAAATTGTCCGCTCGGCGCAAACGTCGAAATCGGCTTAATTGCAAACGACCTGTTTTTCAGCGGATTTTTCAGCAGAGGATTTACGGACGAAAAAGACGACCTCGATTTAATGGGCGTTTTTGACTTCGGCGTTTCTTTCGGCAACATAATATCTATGAACGATTGGTTTCAAATTGTTTATGGTGCTTCCGCGGGGCTTTACGCCGAAATACATCAAAATAACGACCGCACCAAAACTCTTCGTTCTCCGTTCGGCGTCGGCAGTATTTTTACAAAGTTGTTTTTGGGAAAAGGCAAAGTTCGCTTTGAAACCGATTATCGGCTTATTTTCGGCTGGAATTTTGCGGGCAAAGTTAGCGCGGGCGTAAGTTTTTTCCCGTAGAAAAAGCCGTAAATACTTCAATTTGCTTTGTACAAATATTATTTTCTCCGTGAAAAACACAAATTAAGGAAAATTCTATGTTAAAAAATATAGTTTGTTTAATATTTTTTGCCGCGTTTGTTTGCGTTTTCGCGGACGGCAAAACGCTTATAAATTTGGACGTAAGCGACAAAAAAGTTATCGGACGTTCAATTGGACTTTTGGACGACAAGGAAATTTTAAGAAAAGAAGCGATTTCCGTCGCGAAAGGCGAAGCGGATATTTTGGTGGAAATCGACTTTTTTTATGAAGAAGACGGCGATTCGTTAAAAGTAACCGTAACGGGATTTCCCGCGTATTTTGCCGAAGCCGCAAATGCCGCGAATTTAGTATCCGCGAGCGAAATTTCAAAAGGCGATGAAATTAAAATCGACGCGAAAATCGACGTAAAATCCGAATCGCAAATTTCGCCGTCCGTAAATTTGCCGACATCCGCAAAAAACGACGAACAGAAAAACGCGCAATATAAATCGGGATTTTATGCGTCGCTTAAAGCGCAATCGTCGATACCGTATTCGTCGATGGGCGCAAACGTTCAGTTCGGATATTTTATGGAAAGAGTTTTTGTCGGCGTCGATTTCGGCGTGGGCAAAGGCGACGGCGTGGAAGACGCGCCCAAAAATGCGAATTCAAGCGACGTAACTCATAATTATTACTGCGGAAGCGCTTCTTTTGGCGGACGTATAAAACCGAACGAATTTTTTCAGGTAATTATCGGCGGAAACGCCGGCGCTTATACCAAACTTTATTACGATTACGACGAAAAAAGGCAGACGAAGGACTATGTTCTGGCGTATGGTCCGGTTACCAAATTTCTTTTCGGAAATACTAAAATCAAGTTGGAAGTTTCGGGAAAATTTTCGATAGGATACGATTACGCCTCAATAAATACGGAATTAGGAATTACTTATGCGCCATAAACTTTTTTTGTCGATTTTTGCGGCGGTTTTTTCTGTTTTTGCCGCAGAAAATTCTGTCGAACCGATTAAAATGGTCGTAGAATTGCATACCGATTCCGTAAAAACTATTGGACAGGCGAAAGGTCTTTCGGGCGATTTGGAAATTCTTAAAGAAAATGCGATTTTTGCCGCAAAAGGCGACGCGGACGTTTTGCTAAAACCCGATTTCTTTTACGAAGAAAATGGCGATTCGCTAACCGTTACGGTTACGGGATTTGCGGCGCGTTACGTAAATCTTCGTTTGAGAACGCAGGAATATAACAATATTTCTACTTTTAACGTCGAGTTGCCGAGCGAGAAAAACGAAAGCGGAAAAGGATTTTATTTTTCGATAAAAGCCACGACTTTAACGGGCGCCTTAATGGAATTTGCCCCAAATATCGGCTTAAATATAAGTTTTGGCGGTTTTACGAAATACTTTCTTATCGGCGGAGATTTTGGCTTTGGTTTTGGAGACGATTATTTTATCGATGCGTACAACTACGCTTTTTTCGGATATAGAGCGCAGCCCTCCGAATGGATTCAGATAATTCCGGGAATATCTTTGGGATTGGGACTTTCGGATTATTATATCGCGATGGGCGGCGTTAGTACAAAGTTTCTTTTCGGAAAAAATAAAACTTGGTTTGAATTTACTCACAGATTTCTTGTTTTTGGTTATTCCGACGTATTTCCGCATCAAGTAATGTTTGGTTTTACTTATGCGCCGTCAAAAAAATAAAAAAAAGGAGCGAATTATGTTAAAAAAATTTATTTTGTTTGTTTTAGTCGCGACGTTCGTTTTTGCCGAACCGACTCTTATAAATTTGGACGTTTCGGACAAAAAAACTATCGGACGTTCAAAAGGACTTTTGAACGATAGAGAAATGTTGAAAAAACAGGCGATTTCCGCCGCGAAAGGCGAATCTGACGTTTTATTGGAACAGGACTTTTTTTATGAAGAAAAAGACGATTCGCTTTTCGTAACGGTTACGGGATTTCCCGCGAATTACGCAAGCGCGGCGACTTCCGTAAAATCGGCGGCGCAGAAAGAATTGAAAATTCCCGCAAGTTCCGTAATTCCCGCGTCCGCGCCGCAAAAAGAAATATCCGTCTTTGAAGACGAAAAAACGAAATACAAATCGGGTTTATACGTTTCCGCCAAAACGCAAACGTCTATTCCCTGGTCGTCAATGGGCGGGAATTTTCAAATCGGATATTTTGCGGGCAGAACGTTTGTCGGCGGAGATTTCGGCGTAGGCAAAGGAGATTACGACGATTTTGGCTATTATACGATTTTAGAAGAAACCAAAACTAATTTCTATTGCGGCTCGCTTTCTTTCGGCGGAAGAATAAAACCAAACGACAATTTTCAGGTAATTATAGGAGCGACGATTGGGATGTACACCAAATTTGAAACGGAATATTATTATTACGATGATTACTATTCCTCACGGTATTCCGAGCGTTACAGAGAAGTCGAAAAAGTTCTCGCGCAAGGTCCTTTCGCGAAGTTTCTTTTTAGACCTTATAGAACAAACGCAAAACAAAAGTTCGGCGATTTTTGGTTTGAAATATCCAATAAATTCGTTTTCGGATATCCTTACGCCGCCTACAATATAGAAGTCGGGATTACTTACGCGCCGTAAATCACGTTTTTTGTTTTGCGGCGAATAGTATTTTACGCTAAAAAGGAGAAAAGATGGAACGGACTATAATATCGTTTGATTGGGCTATGAAAGAAATTTTGCGGGACAAGGCAAATTTTGGCGTTTTGGAAGGTTTTTTAAGCGAATTGTTTAACAAAAAAATAGTCATAGACAATATTTTAGAAAGCGAAGGCAACACTGTCAGCGCTTTTGAAAAAGTGAACAGGGTAGATTTAAAAGCGCGAATTGATAACGGTGAAATTGCCGTGTTTGAGATACAGTTTGGCGACAAGTTAGATTTTTTAGGCAAGGCATTGTTTAACGCTTGTAAAGCAGTTGTAGAACAAGTGTCGCGAGGGCATTTTTATGATATACAGAAAGTATATTCAATAAACATTGCCTATTTTGATTTGGGAGCGAAACAAGAGTATATTTTTCACGCGAAACTAACGGAATTTGCGGGAGTTCATTTTGACGAGAGCATTCCGTTTTCACAGAATTTAAATCCGCCTCTATTGCCAGACGTTAATATACATCCTGAATATTATCTTATACTTCCGAATAAGTTTGACGAAAAAATAAGAAGCAAATTTGACGAATGGGTATACGTATTAAAAAATTCGACGGTAAAGAGCGAATTTACCGCGAGCGGCATACAAGAAGCAGGCGAGAAATTGGATGTATTAAAAATGACGCGTGAACAGAAAGCGGCTTATGAACGAGAAAAAAAAGATTTTATGAGTTACAAAAGCGAGTTATATACGGCTGACTTGAAAGGCGAATTAAGAGGTATGGCAAAAGGAGAAAAACAAAAAGCAGTGGAAGTAGCAAAAAAAATGAAACAGCGAGAAATGTCTACCAAAGAAATATCAGAATTAACGGGATTAACTTTGGAAGAAGTAGAAAATTTATAAATTTTGCTAAACAATAATTAAAAACGAGTTTTCCCTCTTTCGCAACAAAAAAAACGTTTTTAATGTTTTTTTATTGACGACAAGTTGAAAAAGTTAGTATTTTAGTCCCGATAAAAACAAAAATTTACAAAGGACAAAAAAATGAACGCGCTTAAAGAATATATTTCAAACGTAAAAAACGAAAAATTGGACGCGGGAGCCGTCGCGTATATCGCAAATCTTGAAAAAACGGCGCAAATTTGCCCCGACATAGCGAAAGCGATTGTAAACGAATTGGAATTTCAAAGAACCCGCCTCAAACTTATCGCGAGCGAAAATTACTGTTCGCTTTCCACTCAACTTACGATGGGAAATCTTTTGACCGACAAATACGCCGAAGGATTTCCGTTTTCGCGCTTTTACGAGGGCTGCGACAACATAGACGCGATAGAAAACGCCGCTGTTGAAAAGGCAAAAGAACTTTTTGGAGCGCAGCACGCATTCGTTCAGCCGCACAGCGGAGCCGACGCGAATTTAGTCGCGTTTTGGGGAATTTTACAGGCAAAAGTAGCGACGCCGCTTGCGGAAAAACTTCCCGTAAAAAATCCGCTTGCGATGTCTCACGACGATTGGGATAAAATTCGCGTTAAACTTGGAAATCAAAAACTTTTGGGTTTGGATTTGGCGGCGGGCGGACACCTTACGCACGGATATCGGCTCAATATTTCGGGAAGAATGTTTGACGCGTATTCTTATGGAGTAAGCGTTAAAGACGGACTTTTGGATTACGACGATATTGAAAAAAAGGCAATGGAAATAAAGCCGCTTATTTTGCTTGCGGGATATTCGGCTTATCCGCGAAAGATAAATTTCAAAAAATTTCGCGAAATTGCAGATAAATCGGGCGCGGTTCTTATGGTCGATATGGCGCATTTTGCAGGACTTGTCGCGGGAAAAGTTTTTGTCGACGAATACGATCCCGTAAAATGGGCGGACGTAGTAACGACTACCACGCATAAAACTTTGCGCGGACCAAGAGGCGGAATAGTATTGTGCAAAAAAGAATTTGCCGAATTTATGGACAAAGGATGTCCGCTTGTTTTGGGCGGACCGTTAGCGCACATTATGGCGGCGAAGGCGGTCGCTTTTACGGAAGCGTTAAAGCCCGAATTTCGCGGATATGCGCAAAAAATCGTTTCAAATTCAAAAACGTTGGCGCAAGCGTGCAAAGACGAAGGAATGGAGGTAGTTTCAGGCGGAACGGACAACCACCTGTTTTTGATTGACGCGGTAAAATCGTTTGGACTTTCTGGCAGACAGGCGGCGGGCGCGCTTTTTGAATGCGGAATTACGTTAAATAAAAATTCCATTCCTTTCGATAAAGAAAGCGCAATGATAACAAGCGGACTTCGCGCAGGAACCGCGGCGGTCTCCACTCTTGGAATGGGCGAAAACGAAATGAAGGAAATTGCGAAAATTTTTAAGTTAATTCTAAAAAATACCAAAGCGGGCATCGTAGAAAAAGGCGAAAACGCGGGAAAACCGAGCAAAATTTCATATATAATCGACGAAAAAATAAAAGTCGAGGCGAAAGAAAAAGTGAAAACGCTTTTGAGTAAATTTACGCTTTATCCCGAACTTGATTTGGAATTTTTGAAGCGGCATTTCGGGTGAATTCACCACACCCACTCCGAAAACGCTTCCCAAAAGTCCCACTTGGAATTTGCTTCGAGCGTACTTGTCGCGATTATCGGAATTTCGTCGGATATTTGATAAATTTGCTTTATCTTTTTCAGGTTTTGCGCTTTTTGCGTTTTGGTCAATTTGTCGCTTTTGGTCAAAATTACAAAAATCGGAATTTGCAAATTCGACAAAAACTGCGCGGCTTGCTTGTCCGCGTCCGTTCCGTTTTCCCGTCTGTAATCCAAAAGCCAAATTATTCCCGACAAATTTTCGCGATTTTTGCAATAATCCTTAATAATTTTCGACAATCCCGCCAACTGCGATTTTGAAACCTTCGCGTATCCGTATCCGGGCAAATCCACAAAATATAAATTTGACGTTAACGAAAAAAAATTCATAAGTTGCGTTTTTCCGGGAGTTTGCGAAACCTTCGCGAGCGCTTTTTCGCCGAAAATCAAGTTTAAAAAAGACGATTTTCCAACGTTTGAACGTCCTAAAAGCGCAAATTCGCAAGCGTTATTTTGCGGACATTGCGATAAAAATTGCGCCGATTTAATAAATTTAACGTCGATGTTTTCAAAATATTGCGATAAATTTTTGCTTTTTGCCATAAAAATTTATAATTTTTGTTGTCCCGTAATTATTTCCATAAGCGATTCTACGTCTTTTTGCAACTTTTTGTCGGTTTTTATGTTTTCCTCTATTTTTTTACAAGTTATGGAAACGGTGGAATGGTCGCGCCCGAGAATATTTCCTATCGTCTGCTCGGAACTTCCCGTTATCGTGCGTATCAAATACATAGCGACGGAACGCGGATAAGCGAGGTTTTTCGTTCTTGAAGACGAGCGGATTTCCTGACTTCCAATTCCGAAAAACGAACAAATTCTGTCTAAAATAATATCCGACGTAATTCTTCCGCTGTGCTTAACGTAATCGCTTAAAATTATTTTTACGGAATTTATGTCCAAATCGGCGTTAATGAAGATAGAAGCGGCGAGAATACGATTGCACAATCCTTCAAGTTCGCGGATATTTGTCGTCGGAATATCGGCGACGTAAGTCAATACGTCTTCGGTTAATTGAATTTTCCCGTCGCTCAATTTTTTTTCTATTATTTCAATTCGATTTTTCTTCGACGGCGGCTCGATTTCTACCGCGACGCTGTTGTTAAGCCGCTTTTTAAGCGAATCGAGCATATCGGGAATATCGTCAGGCGTACAATCCGAAGTTATGACGATTTGTTTGTTTTTGTCGTAAAGAAGAGTCAAAATATAGAAAAACGCTTTTTGAGAACCTTCGCCTCTGAACAAATGCACGTCGTCGATTAAAAACAAGTCCGTTTCGTCGAATTGACGATAAAATTCCGTCAAATCCTTTTTATCTTTCGTCCAATTTACATAAGCGGAAACAAAATTTATCGCGTTTATATAATAGATGTTTTTCGCCGTATTTTCCTGATTTGCAAAATGTCCTATCGCCTGTAACAAGTGCGTTTTTCCCACTCCCGTTTTTCCGTAAATCGCCAAAATTTTCCCCGGCGAATTTTGCGGCATTTCGGCTGTCATCAGGCATAAATTATACGCTTTTCTGTTGGTGTCGCAAACCACAAAAGAATTGAATTTATAGTTTTCGTAAAAGTCGCCGATTATTGTGGATTTCGGCGTCGCGGATTTGGAATGCTGCGAATGACGAACCGCGCTTTTTTGCGCTTTTTCAAGCATAACCTCTTCTTTTTTCGCCTCTTCGTCTTCAACTATTTCAAACGATATGTCCGTAATATACGAAAGTTTTTCCCGCATATATTCGAGCAAAATTTCTTTATGACTTTCTATCATCGTTTTGTGAAATTCGCTCGGAACCGACAAAATCGCCTCGTTATTTCGTATGCGCAAAAGATTTATCTTGTCGGGAATTACGACAAGCCAGTTGTTTTTCTCGTTATTTTTTATGTTTGAAACGATTTCGCCCCAAGTATCGCGCATTGAGTCCGATTCGTTTTCGGCTAAATTCAGTTCTAATAAAGCAGCGTTCATTTGTTATTTTACACTTTCTTAAAAATATATTCCATAAAAATAATAAAAAGGCAAAGGTAAAAGAAAGGGAAAAATAAAATTTTGTTAATTTCAATTATTTTCTGAAAAAACCTTAAAGTTTGTATATAATTATACCGATATACAATAATAGGATGGATTTAAACAAGGAGGATATTATGATTCAAGGATTTGGAATCTCTAATGCCTCTGTTGATTCGTATAAAACCGCTTATGCTTATCAACGGAAGGACGGTAACGGCGTGAGCGGTGGTAACGCAAAAACGTCGTCGAAAAAGGACGAAGCAGTATTTTCGTCAAGTGGTACTCGCGAAAACGAGGAAGTTCGCGAAAAAACGGAATGGTCTGGCAAAACAAACGAAGAAATTGTAAAGGGAGTTAAGGAGGAGTATAAAAAACTTCAGGCAAACATCATTAAGTCGATGCTTACTTCTGCGGGACTTCAAGGCGGCGGCAAGAATAAAGATTTAGACGCGATTTTTAACTTTGAAATTCCCGAAAGCGTGCAAAAATATACGCCCGAAGAGTTGGTAGATATGCTTCCCGACGAGTGGAAGCCCGACGCGGTAGCCGAAAGAATAGTAAATTTTGCGACTTCTTTTTATGAAAGAAGCGGTCTTTCAGGAGAAGATTTTTACGAAAAAATAAAAGAAGCGATAGAAAGCGGTTTTGGCGCGGCTGACAAACAAATTGGCGGAAAACTTCCCGGAAACATTAAAGACGTAATTCAGTTTACCAAAAACGCGGTCGCCGAAAAGTTAGAAAAGTGGGCGGAAAGTATGGGCATTAAAATTCCATACACCGGCGAAGAAAAACTTGACGTAAAAGCGTAAAACTTTTTGTCTGATTAAGAAACGAAAGGCGGTTTGAAGAAATTTAAGCCGCCTTTTTGTTTTTTTTATTATGTTTTTTGGCGCGGACGTTTCATTTTTCTAAGAAATAATATTTTTTGGGTATTTTCTGCGGATATTTTTGGGAAATATCGCAGAGTTTATAAAAAGATTTGGGGAAAATTCACGCGTACAAAATTAAAATGCACCGCGAAAAGAGAAGAGAAACGCAATAGGTACAATAAACGCGCTAATTATGCTGATTATTACGCCAAGTATTCCGCCGATAGAAAACCCCAAAAAGAAATCCGACGTTTTTTTTATTTGGTCAGTTTCCGCTTTTTTTGTTTTTCTAATTATTTTCGCAATTATTTTTAACAATACCGACAATATAAACAAGGTTCAATCCTAGTTAAGTAAAAAAACGAGTACTTAAATTTACTCATTTATTTACCCGTTTTCTCATAAAATACAATACGCCATTTATAAAATGTATAA
>WRFX01000085.1 GCA_009787445.1 Chitinivibrionia bacterium
GCCGAAAATCCGTACGTATCCGTACCGCTGCCGGATTTTCCTTTATTATTGTCATAGTTCCAACCCCAGTTCGATTTAAGTTTTTCGCCCGCCGTTTTTGAACCGCCGGCGGCATTCAACAACTTCTTCCATTCTTTATCCGTAGGCAAACGCCATCCTTGCGGGGCGGCTTTTTTAGCCGTTTCCCAATCGTATAAACGACCGTATTTTTCGCAATTTTCCCGTATTTGTTCCTCCGATAACGTATCGGGGAAAGGCATTCCTTTGTCGGTTCGCCCGACTATACCGCCTTCGCCGTAACACCTGCTGCCTTCGGCATTGTAATTAAAATTCTGCGCCATCCAAATCTGGTTGCCTATTTTTACAATTTTGTAAACCTGCCCGTCGCGGCTGTCGGTAAACGTCCCCGTTCCGTCGTTTTCACTTTTTGCGCAACCCGTTAAAATCACAGTCGCAGCCGCAACCGTCAATACTTTGAAAAGAGAAAGTTTTTTCATAAATAATTCCTTGTTTTAATTTTTTGAAATATGCCTTTTTCTTTTTTTTATGATTTGGTCAATTCCGCCAAATTTTTAAATTTTTGTTCTACTTTTGTTATTCTTTGGTTTAATTCTTCAAGTTTTTCGCTCAATTTTTCATTGCTTATTTCTTCGATTTTCTTTTCTATTTGCGAAATTTTACCGCTTAAATCCTGCGAAACGTCGCCGCTGGATTGAGCGAGTTTTTTGTCCAAAGCCGAAATTTTAGCGTCCAATTTTCCGCAAAGTTCCGTGTAATGCTCTTCTTGTTCGGAAAGTCCTTCCGCAAGCGCTTCGGACACTTTTACCGCTAAATTTTCTATGGCGTCTTTGAGTATGAAATATTTTTCGTCGCTGACGGACGATGTCTGATTTTCTTTTTGTTCTTCTTCTTTTATGACGGCGGTCGTTTCTTCCAATTCGCGCTGAAGTTCGGCGACCGCTTCTTTTATGTCGTTTTCGGTTTTTTGTTTAATTTCGTCCAGCGACGACTTAAAATCGTTTTGAATTTCAACGGCAGTTTCTTTAAGTCCTGTTCCTACGGTTTCCTCGATTTGAACTATTGCGTCTTTGAAATCGTTTTCAAGACGAATCAAATCCAACCGAATCGGCTCCAATTCCTGCTCGACTAAAATGTCCGCAAAATTACTGAGCGACTGCGATAAATCTTTTTTAGACATATTTTTCCCCTGCTTTGTTAATGTTTTTTATCAAAACTAATATTTCTTATAATCTGCTCGACGGAATTTCGCGCTTTTGCGTCCAAATCTTTAAACTTTACTCCGTTCACAAAAAGCGACGGATTTAAATCGGGTTTGCTCCACAACGTCGTAAATGAAACTTCGACGTCGTTAGTCGCAAGCCCAAGCAAGCCGTCGGTCAAAATAATTTTTGCCTTATGGACTTTTCCTGCCTCCCACGCGCCGTCGCTAACCAACATCATACCGTCGACGGTTAAATCGACAATTCTTCCGATGATTTTTCCGCTTTCGCTGTCCGCGACTTTCAAATAAAAATGCAAATCGTGTCGTTGTTTGGCTCTTTTGTTATTTTTAGAATTGTCTTTTGCCACAATTTCTCCTTTTTTTGTGAAAAAATAATTTTTGGTAAAGTGCAATAAATTATTTTTCTTTATAATTATGAAAAAGATTTTATTTATATTGATTTTTTGCGTATTTCTTTTGTCGGCTCAAACCCCAAAAATTTCTTTGAGCGCCGACAGCGTTACGCTTGGCGAAGTATGCACGATGACGGTTGTTTTCGATGAGAACACCAACCCGAAAATACTTGTAAATAGCGGAGATTGGGCGCAAGCGACGTTTTTTAGAGACGTGAGAGAAGTTTTTTCGTTTGGCGAAAAAAAGTATCAAATATTGCTTTCTTTTTACGAAACGCCCGTTTGTACCATTCCGCCGATAAGTTTTCTGTTTAACTCTGAAAATGGACAGGACACGGTGAAAACTCAGCCGTTCGTAATTCGCGTTCCGTCCGTTTTGGAAAAATTGGATTCTAATAAAATTGAAAAATTGCTTAAATTAGGAGTTCCAAAACCTATGAAAGCCGGAAAAATGCCGATTTTACAAATTGTTATAATTTTACTAATTCTTATAGCGGCGATAATTTTGGCGATTTATTTTATAGGAAGGTATTTTAAGAAGAAAAACGCGCAAATTATTATTGTGCCGCCGTTTGAAGAAGCGATGAACGCGCTAATTAAACTTGACGGGGAGGACTTGATAAACAAAGGCGAATATAAAACGTTTGTGTTTTCGCTTTCCGCTATTTTTAAGCGTTTTGTTTCGCGGCGATACGACGTTTTAATCGAAGAGGCGACTTCGACGGAATTTAAGCAATGGGCGAGAAGAAGCGGCGATTTGAGCAGAGAAAACAAAATTTTGGTCGAAAAATTTATCAACGATACCGACCCCGTAAAATTTGCCGATTTAACGCCGAGCGTCGAAAATTTGCGCGAATTGCGCGTAAAAGTTGAAGAATTTATTAAAATAACCCGTCCGATAGAAAATTTGTCGCCGACTGAAAACGGGCAAAAATAACGTTTAATTTACGAGGAAAAATAGATTATGAGATTTTATTCACCCCAAGCGTTTTATCTGTTTATATTGCTTTTGCCGATAATTGCGTTTTATATTTACAGAGAAAAAACAAATAAATCGGCGCTTCGATTTTCCGATATTTCGGGCTTAAAATCGATAAAACCGAGTTTTGCAGTTTGGGCGAGACATTTGCTTATCGCGCTTAAAGTAATAGGATTTTCGCTTTTAATCGTCGCTTTGGCGCGTCCGCAAATGGGAACTTCGTATGAAGAAATTACGACGGAAGGCGTTGACATTATGGTCGCTTTGGATATTTCGGGAAGTATGGCGGCGCTTGATTTTAAGCCCGACAATCGCTTGGAAGTCGCAAAAAGGCGGCTTGTAGAATTTATTGACAAACGAAATTCCGACCGAATAGGACTCGTAATCTTTGCCGCCAGAGCCGTAACAAAATGTCCGCTTACGCTCGATTACGATTTGTTGAGAAAATTCATCGCGGAAATAAATTTTGATTCGCTCGAAGAAGACGGAACCGCAATAGGCACGGCGATAGCGACCGTCGCGAATCGTCTTAAAGAGAGTTCGGGAAAAAGTAAAATTGTCATATTACTCACCGACGGCGCAAACAACAGAGGCGAAATTTCTCCGATTGCCGCGGCGCAGGCGTGCGCGGAGTTAGGCATTAAAATTTATACCGTCGGCATAGGAAAACGCGGCGAAGTTCCCTTTCCTATGAAAGTTAGAAATCCCATTACGGGCAAAATTACGACGCAAATTCAAATGGTAGAGTCCGAAGTCGATGAAGAAACGCTTAAAAAAATCGCGAATTTAACGGGCGCAAAATTTTTTAGAGCGCAAAATACCGACGAATTGCAAAAAATTTACGACGACATCGACAATTTGGAAAAAAGCAGCGTAAAAAGTAAAATTTTTACCGATTGGAACGAAAAATTTTATATTTATCTTATTTGGGGCTTTATTTTGCTTGTCGTAGAATTTGTTTTAAGACAAACTCGTTTCAGGAGGATACCGTAATGAGATTTGCAAATCCCGATTTTTTATGGGCGTTTTTGCTCGTGCCGTTTTTTGTTTTGTTATATATTTTTCTTTCGGCGGCGCGAAAAAATTTTTACAAAAAATTCGGCGATAAAGTTGTCGTAGAAAAACTTTTGCCGCTTGAACTTTTTAATGTTCGTCCGCTAAAAGCGGTTATATTTTTATCGGCGTTTTCGCTTTTGATTATCGCGCTTGCCCGTCCGCTTTTCGGCGTAAAAACCGAAATGACCGAGCGAAAAGGAATAGATATTTTTGTCGCTTTGGATATTTCCAAAAGTATGCTTGCCGAAGATATTGCGCCGAACAGAATTGTGAGAGCCAAATTTGAAATATCGAAACTCATAGATATGTTTTCCACCGACCGCATCGGACTCATAGTTTTTGCGGGAACTTCGTTTATACAGATGCCGCTTACGCTCGATTACGGCGTCGCGAAAATGTATTTGGAATCGGTAAACGTCGACTGGATAAGTTCGCAGGGAACGGACATTTCGGGAGCGATAGAACTTGCGCGAAAAGCGTTTCCTAAAAATAATACTTCAAAAGTTATGATAATAATTTCCGACGGCGAAGAAATGCAGGGCGACGCGGTTAAATCGGCAAAATTAGCCGCGCAAGACGGAATAATAATTTATACCGTCGGCGTAGGTTCCGAAAGGGGAGTGCCTATCCCAGAACGAAAAACGGGAAATTCCGTCGTATATAAAAAAGACAAAAACGAAAATATCGTAATGACGAAACTTAATCCGAAAACGCTTGAAGAGATAGCGATAGCGACAAACGGAAAATATTTTTCCGCAGGAATCGACTTGAATTTAAGCGAAATTTACAAAGAAATAAGCAATATGGAAAAAAACAGTTTCGGTCAAGCAAAGCAGGTAAAATTTAACGAACAGTATCAAATATTTTTATTTTTAGCGTTAATTTTGTTTATACTCGAATATTTTCTTCCCGACGCAATATCAAAAAGAAACGAGTGGAAAGGAAGATTTTCGTAACAACTTCGCTAAATTTTGGGAATTTTTGGAAATATTGCTTTGCAATTTATTATTTTTTCGGATAATATATAAATTATTTTGGGGATAGGATAGAAAAAAATGGTTGAACGCGAAGACGAGGAACGCAACGTATATTTTGCCGTATTCGGCTTGCAAAGCGTTTCTGCGGCGAATAATCTTAAACGTGCAATTCTTGCGGAAAGAGGCATAATTTCAGCGAGCGTAGATTTTGCGCTGGAAAGAGCCATCGTCCGCTATAACGTCGAAGAAACGAGACCTGAAAATATAATTCACGCCGCAAAAAAATTCGGCGTTCATCTTGAATTATACAACGAAAATACCGCCGATTTAGTTAAACGTCGTCGCGAAAAAGATTATTTGAACGTTAAAAAAGGTTTAATTTTTTCGGCGATTTGCGCTATTCCGCTTTTTTTAATAATGATTTTAAGATATTTTAACGCCGATTTTTCCTTTTCGCGAAATCCCGCTTTTCAGTTGGTTTTCGCCACTCCCGTGATAATTCTTTTGGGCTATAAATATTTGCTCGACGCGGTAAAATCGCCGTTTTCAATATCGACGCTTGCGGTTATCGGAAGTTTCAGCGCGTATTTTTTGAGCGTTTATAAGGGCTTTTTTGTGGAAAAAATTCCAAGTTCTTACGATTTATATTTTGATACGTCCGTTTTGATACTTGTTTTTATTCAACTCGGCAAATTTTTTAGAATGCGAACAAAACGCATAATCGCGCAAGAAACCGGCGCGTTTGCGAAAGATAACGCAAAAATCGCGACCGTCGTAAGAGACGACAACAGAGAAGAGTTAAGAGACGTAACCGCAATTAAAGAAAACGATATTCTTATCGTAAAAGAAGGAGAACACATTGCGGCGGACGGCACAATAATTTCGGGAAGCACTTCCGTAGACGAAGGAATGCTTACGGGCGCAAGTTTTCCGCTCGATAAAAAAGTCGGCGACAAAGTTTTCGCAGGAAGCGTAAATCTTATGAATCCAATAACGATTACCGTAAGCGGCGTCGGCGAAAAAACCGAATTTGCGCGAATTGCGCGTATGGTCGAAGACACGCAAATAAAGAAAACGCCAAACCAGCGGCTTATGGAAAACGTTTCAAAAATTTTTGTTATCGGCATTCCCGTTATAGTTATTATAGTATCTATCGTAAATGTTTTTTTGGGAAAAGAATTGCAGGAAATTTTACTTACGGGAGCGTCCATTTTAATGATTTCTTGCCCCTGCGCTTTGGGACTTGCATCGACCGCGCCGACAATGTCGGGAGTAAGCGTAGGACTAAAATACGGAATACTTTTTAAAATCGGCGAAGCGTTAGAATTGCTGAAAAAAATGAAAGTTTTGGTTCTCGGAAAAACCGAAACGATAACTTCCGGCACATTGTCGGTTTACGAAATAAAACCGTATCGTTCCATAGCGTTAAACGATATTCACAATATTTTATTCACTATGGCGAGCCGTTCAAATCATCCGATAACGAAATCCATAGTTAAATATTGCCAAAATTTAGGCGGCGAATCGCTTTTGTGCAGCGAAGTTGAAGTATCGAGTTGCAACGTTAAAGCGACTATTTACGGAGACGTATACGCCGTCGGAACTTACGAATATTGCGAAAGTCAAGGCGGACGAGTCGTCGCGGTAAAACCCGTTTGTTATCGCTATGAATTGAGCGGCGAACTTTCGAATATCCTTATGAAAAACGGCGAAATAATTGCGTTAATTGCGTTTTCGGATACCGTGCGAGAAACTGCGCGGCAGGCGATATCAAAATTGTGCGAGGCAAATATTTCGGTTTATATGTTAACGCAAGACAGCAAAAATTTTGCGGCGAGAATTGCGGGATTGGTCGGCATTTCTTCCGATAAAATTGCCGCCGGATTAAAGCCCGAAGAAAAAGCCGACGCGATAGAAGCGATTGCGGAACAGGAAAAAACCGTCGCGATGGTCGCAAAAGGAATAAACGACGCAGTCGCGATGTCTAACGCGCAAATAGGAATTACTATGGGAAGCGAAGCGGACGCAACCGTAGACGTATCGCATATTGTAATAAAAAATTACGATTTATTGAACGTTTGCAGAGCGATAGGAATTTCAAACAAAACGTCGAAAATCGTTACGCAAAATCTTGTTTTGGCGTGCGCGTTTAACGTAATCGGAATACCGTTTGCAATAATTTTTAACGCGCTTGACCCGCAAATTGCGAGTTTGGCGATGACGGTGAGTTCGGCTTGCGTTTTGGCAAATTCTTTTCGTATGAACGCTTATAAATTTGATTCCGCAAATGAAATTTCCATTGGACTTCGCCCGACTCAAAAAATGAACGCGATTACTTAACGCATCTTACGCCTATGCTAATTTCTGCCGATTCGGGAGAAAACCATTGGCGATTCGCGCTTCTCAATGCTCGTTCGTCGCTGTACCAGCCGCCGCCGCGAATTACGTTAAAACGTCCGACGGTCGCGCCTTTCGGATTTTTTTGCGGAGAATATGTGTAAAAATCCTGTTCGTATTTATCGCTTATCCATTCCCAAACGTTTCCGTTCATATCCACTAATTTGAAATTGCCAAACGAATTGTTGGCATAAACCGATACGGAACTTCGACTTCTAAAACGCGCTTTTTCGGGCGTTGGTCTTTCGTTTCCCCACGAATAATTGGTTTTTCCGCCGTTGGACGCGGCAAATTCCCATTCGGCTTCGGTCGGCAGGCGCGCTCCGCGAAATTTGCAATATTCGCTTGCCTGTCTCCAAGATATGCAAACGACGGGATTATCTTCTTCTTGCAATTCTTGCGGCGGCGCGATTTTTGAAAGTCCTTGGTTTGTCCAAAGAAAGCAATTTCCGCTTTTGTAATTTGGTCTTGAACATTTTCCCGCGCTGACGCATTCGTTATAATCTTTGTTGCTCGCAGGGCGTTTTTCTATTTTGTACGCGTCAAGCGTAACCGTGTGAACGGGCTTTTCGTCGTGTTTGCCGTTTTCGCTTCCCATATTGAACGTCGCGCCGGGAATTTCAACAAATTCGCTTGTTGCAAACGACGAAACGCAAAATATAATTATATAAAATAATAGTTTTATTTTCATAAAAAACTCCTGCGATTAACGGTTGCCCGCTTCCTGCATTCCCATTAAAATAATCATTACCGACAGAAATACGATGATTCCTATTCTGTCCATTTTCTTTTTCTTTTCTTCAGTCGCTTCCGCGTTTGCTTCTTCTTGTTCGTCGGATTCTTTATCTTCTTTTTCTTCTTTAATATTTGTCGTTTTTCGCGTTTTTGAAGTTGTTGCGCTTTTGGCTTCGACGTTTCCCGCTTTTTGATTTTCAGAAACTAAATTAACTAAAATAGTATCTTTTTGCCCAGCCGATAAATTTATGGTGGTGTCAAATAATTCATATCCGTCTTTTAGAAGCATAATGTTGTATTCTTGCGGTTCAAGTCCCGACGCAAAAAAAGGCGTAAGTCCCGATTTTTTGCGATTGACCAAAATCGTGGCGGAATCGGGTTTAGTAAGTATCGTAAGCGACGTTTCGGCGTCTGAAATTTCGCTTTCTTGCGCTTCGGCTTCGTCCTGCGAAATATCGTCGATATTTTCTTGCGCGCGCGTCTTTTCTTGCGCCGCAGTTTCAATTACGGGCGTTTCTTCGGTTGCAGTTTCGTCTGTTTGCTCAACTTGCGCAAACGAAAAAGCAAAACAAAAAATTATAGATAAAAATAGTTTTTTTCTCATTATTCTTTCCTTTTTTTAAGAAAATAATATATGCCAATTAGAGAAGCGCGGATTTTGGAGTAGAAATATTGCAAAATTTCATCTAATATCTATAACGCTTTTTTGTTCAAATTTTTTGCTTAATTTCCAAAGGATTATTTTTGTCGTATTCGGCGGCTCTTTTCAAAAAATCATCCGCAGAATATTTAGAAAAATATTCTCTTTGCCATTCCGTATAATCAAAACGGTCTCGCAACAGACACGAAATAAAAACTTCCGCGTCGAGAACTCCCAAGTTTTCCAGCAAACATTCCATTCCCTCTTTACGAATTACCGCTTCGCTGCGTATCGTCGCCATTTTAAACCTCCCTAACTGTTTCCAAAAAATTTATAGGATTAACCACTTGTATTTCGTTTCCGTTGTATCTTTTAATAAATTTATCGTCGGTAGTTATAAAATAATCGCATTTTGCCAAAACCGCGCACGCCAAATGAGTTGCGTCTTTCATTTTTATATTCATTTTCATAAAATCGTCGCGTAAATTTTTTACCTCTTCAATATATTCGCTTCCTATATATTTTGTCGCAAATCCAAAAAAGCGAGAAATCGAGTTTCTATTTTCAACAAACGGATTGTCGTTGTTCTCGCTTCTTGAAATAAATGAAACCGCCAATTTTATTTTTTTGCGAATAATAAGTCCTTGAATATACATTTTCGCTCGCGCTTCAAGCATTATTCTTATTTGCATTTGGTCGTCAAACGGACGATTATAACTGCAATTATCAAGATAAACAAGCATAATTTTGCTCTCCTTTTTTATCTTAAATATACTTTTTGCCGCAAATAAAAAAGGGAGCGTATTTCTACGCTCCCGTCAATAATTCGCCGATATTCTAAAAACTTACCTTTTTACTCCGATTATTGCGGAATATCGATAAATCATTCCGTTTGCGCTTTTCGCCTCGACAATTACCAAATACGAACCGTTTGCGACAAACCTACCTGCGTTATTTTGCAAATTCCACGCGCTCGCGTTTTTGCCTTCACCGCTGAAAACAACGTTGCCCGTATTATCGTAAATTACCGTTTTTGTTGTTTTTCCGTCTTTGCCGTCGGGAAGAGTTACCTTCACTATTTTTAGTTCGTCCGAAACTACGTTTTTCTTGAATTTTATGCCGTAATGATTGTTGGATTTCTTTACGTCGCCGATTGATGTATTGTCGTTTCCGTTAGTTCCGTTGGCTTCGTCGTTTTCGTCTACTCTGTTGCCGTCGTCAATATTATTGTTTCCGCCAATTCCACCGATTTCGTTGTTTCCGTCAACTCTGTTGCCGTCGTCAATATTGTTGTTTCCGTTGTTTTCGTTGTTCCCGTCAATATTTCCGTCGGTTTCGTTGTTTCCGTTGTTTTCGTTGTTGCCGTTAATATTATTGTTTTCATTGTTTCCGTCGTCAATTTCATTGACTTCATAACTTTGCGCAAGAGAACGCAAATACGGATAACCGTCATTTATTTCGCCGTTTTCATCAATAGCCCAAATGTTTTCAAAATCCCAACCGATAAAACTATTTTCATTTTTTAATTGTTCTGTTGTTAGTCCGGTAATGCCAACAATTCCATTGGTAGCACCGAGACCCGCCGCATTGTTTGCTCCTGCGGAATTATAATACACGGCAGAAGTACCATTTGTTCTTCCAGATGCATATCCGAAAATTCCACCCGCATATCCTCCCAATTCTGTTGTTGCGGTAGCTATTCCGCTTGCGTAAGAATTATTTATCGTTACACCAGTCGCCCCCCATCCATACGCATTTCCTAATAAACCACCGGAATAGCAAGATGATGCACCGGTAGAAATAACGGAAGAAGAAATATTACCGGTTGCGTAAGAATTATTTATCGTTGCATTACCGGTAACAGATCCTATCAATCCGCCTGAATTATAAGATTCTGATGATCCTCCTACATAAGTATAAGTAGTGGAAGAAGATATGTTACCTGTTGTGTAAGAATTATTTATTGTTACACTACCTTCAAGATATCCCACTAATCCGCCTGATGAAATATCACCATAATATTGGGTATTATTAGCGAAAAAAGAAATATTACCTGTCGTGTAAGAATTATTTATCGTAAAAGTAGATATAGCCATTCCCACTAACCCACCAGTGCCACAATAGTTGACTCTGATAATTGTAGCAGAAATAGAACCGCTAATATTTACTCCGCAATTTTCTATTGGTTTTCCTGAATCATATATTCCCGCTAATCCGCCGGCACAACTTCCGCCGGAAATACTCGTAACATTAACAACAAGATTTTTAATTTGCCCGCCTTCAACATAACCGAAAAGTCCTGCTTCTGTATAACTACCCGATACGGAAACATTTGATATTGAATGTCCACCGCCATCAAAAGTTCCACGGAATCGTGTCGCATTAGTACCTGAACCCCCAATAGGAGTATGTGTTTGCGAAAGAGTTATATCGTTTAAGAGAATTATCGTTTTTCCTTGAAAAGACATACCGTGAGTATTTACCAACCACGCTAACCCATTTATATCTTCCTCTGTTGAAATATAAAAAGTGTCTTTTAGTGGATTAACGGTATACCAATCGGTATTTTGCGCAAACGCAACGATTGCGCTAACAAGTGCGACCGCCAAAATTTTTTTGAAACTAATCATTTTGAACCTCCTTTGAGTTTCATATAAGATACGACCAAATTATCAAACAATTTGGTTAAACTCGTGTTAAACTCGTTATTGATATTTTTTTTATATTCCGTTAACTTCTTTTCGTTTTTTATCAGAAAATCATACATTCCGCAAATAAAAATTTTTGCAAGTTCTTTCTCATTTTTCTCTTTTCCCAACTCATTGCTTGGGTTAGCCCCCATAAATCTTATAGAATATTTTCTGTCAATAGGAGATATCAAATTGGGAAGAATATGGTGAAGAACTTTTGAAGAAGAAACCAATGTTGACTTGGATATTGAAACTTTTATATCAAACAATAAATCCACGATTTCATTTATAAAATCGTCGTTGTTTGAAATAACGCTTTTTCTATACTTTTCTAATCTTACTTTCTCTTTAATTATTTCGTCGTAAAATTGTTTCCAAGCAATAATTTTTGTGTTTGTTTTTCCCATTCTGTGCATTCCCCAAGCGGGCAATAATGCGTAAATCATTTCAATGTGTCTTTCGGATAAAAAATCCGATTTTGCCGCTTCAATCGCTTTTGAATGAAAATAAAGGGACGGTTCTCCGAAGTCCTCGTGAATATTTTTCGACTTTTCAACGCACTTGTCTAAATTTTTCTCCAAATCGCGCAAATTTTTAACATAACTACAAATCACATTTGAACGACGTTTATCCGTGCCGTTTAGAATGCGTTTTAACGCGGGAAAATCATCCAAAGAAGCGTTTTTTACTTCATTGTCCATAAATCCTTCTTTCTGAAAAAGTTAATTTGAAATTTATTTTTGAAAAAATTTTCGAGATTTTGAGATAAAACGCTAAACTCGTCAAAGCAAAATTCGTTTTGACGTAAAAAGCAAAAGACCGTATTTTTATTAAAAAATATCCAATTCCTAAATTC